>JAISRA010000086.1 GCA_031273885.1 Endomicrobium sp. | reverse complement strand
TCCCGGTAAGTTTAAAAACATGAATGGACTGGAGAATATAGACAAGGTTGTAATTGTTGACCAATCTCCTATAGGAAGAACTCCTAGATCAACCCCTGTAACTTATACGGGCGCCTTTTCAATTATAAGAGCTTTGTTTTCACAGGTTCCTGAAGCAAAAACAAGCGGATATAAGCCCGGTAGATTTTCTTTTAATGTAAAAGGCGGCAGATGCGAAAACTGCCAGGGAGACGGTACTTTAAAAATTGGAATGCAGTTTTTGCCAGATATTTATGTAAAATGTACTGTTTGCGTTGGTAGGAGATTTAACGAGGAAACTTTGCAAATAAAATATAAAAACAAAAATATAGATGAAGTTTTAAATATGACAGTTGAAGAAAGCGTGAAATTTTTTGAAAATATTCCGGTTCTTAAAAGAATTCTCTCTACTCTTGCAGATGTTGGGCTCGGGTATATAAGAATAGGACAGCAAGCTACAACTCTTTCAGGTGGTGAAGCCCAGAGAATTAAACATGCTGCGGAACTTTCAAAGAAGGCTACAGGAAGAACAATATATATTCTTGATGAACCTACTACAGGCTTGCATTTTGCAGACGTAGGAAAACTTCTTGAGGTACTGCAGAGACTTTCATATGCTGGAAATACAGTTCTTGTTATAGAACATAACCTTGATGTAATTAAAACTGCTGATTGGCTTATTGATTTAGGTCCTGAGGGCGGTGAAAGAGGTGGTAAGATTGTAGCTGAAGGAACACCTGAAGATGTAATTAACAATCCTGTCTCTTTTACAGGGCATTACTTAAATAAGCATATTAATCGTTACAGATAAATTATGTAAGTTGTTGAGTTTATAATAAATGTAGCAAACATAGTTACTTTTAAGTATTAATATTTTTTGCAGGTTCTTAAAATTCGAATAATTATTTAAAATAATTGTGTATTGATGTTAGTTTTTACTTCAATCATGTATGTATATTACTATAACTTTATTTTATTTTTGAGAATATATGTGAGATTATAAAATGGGGAAAATTTCTAAAGAAGAATTTCTAAAGAATTTAAATAAATATAGAAACGAAGTTTTTGCAAAATGGAATGCAAAGATTTTAAATATATGTAAAGGTGGATACGGCGAAGGTGATTTTTTGTGGGGAGTCCGTGTACCGCAGCAGCGTTTTATAGTTAAAAAATATTTGGAAAAGATTAATTTAAAAGACGTTGAAGAATTACTGCAGCATAAAATTCACGAAGTAAGACTTTCTTCGTTAATGATTTTAATTGAAAAATATAAAAGAGCGGATGAAGAAAGCAAATCTTATATTGTTAAAATATATTTGAGAAACTCTAAATATATTAACAACTGGGACTTAGTTGATTTGTCTGCTCCAAATATTGTTGGACATTACTGGTATAATACTTCTCTAACAGATCTTTGGAATTTTGCAAAGTCAGGAAATCTTTGGCAAGAAAGGATTGCCATGCTTTCTACTTTTTATTTTATAAAACAAAAAAGATTTGCCGAGACTTTAACGCTTGTGAAGATATTTTTGAAGCATAAACATGCTTTAATGCATAAAGCGGCAGGCTGGATGCTTAGAGAAGTTGGTAAACAGGATGTAAAAACGCTTACTTCATTTTTAGATAAGTATGTCCATGTTATGCCTAGAACGATGTTAAGATATTCAATTGAAAGATTGTCTTTGAAACAAAGGAAATATTATTTAGAAAAAAAATAAACTTTAAATTATAACTAACGCCTACTTCTAGTCATCTCATTACAAACCGACAATTGGAAGTTGAAGTAATTTTTACTGTTTTTCTTTCATATTTCATATTTTTTGAGAGAATATATAGTGTCTGTAAGGGGATTTTTATTTGTTTCTTTTTGCCTTTGCTGTGAATTTCACTATTTTAATTTTGTTTTAAAAGAAATTTAAAATGATAACAAAAGATTTAATTTTAAGAATTTTTTCGGCAGCGAATATTTTGAGGTGGAACGATCATATACGCCCCTTTGATTTTTTTGAGCTTGATAAGCAGTCGCACAAAATGATTATTGCTTACATAATTGCAAAATTTGAGGAAGAAGACAGGAACCCTGTTGACTGGGTAAAACTTATTGAAGGCGGCATTTTTGAGTTTTTTCAAAGAATAATGCTAACAGATTTAAAACCTGAAGTTTTTCGCGAAATAATGTCAAAAAAAGAGAAAGAATTAAATAGATGGGTAATAGATAATTTAAATGATGATTTATCTGCTTTAAAAGGAAATTTTGGAGAAAGGTGTTCACAATATTTTTCAGATCCGTATTATGCTAACCATGAAAGAAAAATTTTAAGTATAGCGCATAGTCTTTCTACTAAATGGGAATTCGATATAATCTATCCGTGGAATTCAATGATTTATGGAATAGAAAAAACAAAACAAGAAATTGAAGAAAGTATCGCGGTTTTTGCTGATTTATCGGGAATAAGAAAATTGGTTTTTAACAAAAAATATTATGGTTTTTTAGATTTATGCGGACAGCTTAGATTTCAGCAAAGATGGGCACAGGCATTTAGAATACCAAAAACTTCTGTGCTCGGACACATGCTTACTGTTGCAATATTTTCATATTTATTATCAATGGAAATGAACGCTTCAGATGTAAGAAGATATAATAATTTCTACTCTTCATTATTTCATGATCTTCCTGAGATTCTTACAAAAGATATAGTTTCACCTGTAAAATCTTCAATATTAGGATTAGAGGATATTATAAAACAATATGAAAAGAAACAGGTTGATGAAAAAATACTTCCTTTAATACCATCAAGTTGGCATAAAGAAATGAAATATTTTATAGAGGATGAATTTTCAGATAAAATTATTGAAAACGGTAGTGTAAAAAAAGTCGATAATACCGTAGGATTTGACGATAATAAATATAATGCTGTAGACGGAACATTAACTCAAATATGTGATAAATTATGCGCATATATTGAAGTTTCAATGGCATTAGAATACGGTATTAGGTCTTCAACTTTAATTAAATCAAAACAAAAACTTTACAAAGAATATTCGGAAATCAAAAAGAATAATTTGGACTTCAAACAGCTGTTTAATTATTTTTAAAAATAAGAAATTACAAAAGATAAAGTAAAATATGCAGCTATGTACTAGATTTTCATTTTAAAAACGAACTCTTGTAAAAAAATGAAAAAACCTGTGGAAACTATAATGAAAAGAGAAATAATATTTTTAATTTGTTTAACGATATTCTTACCATCAGAAATTGCATTTGTTGTAAACAAGGAATTGATCTAACTTGATAACTCTAAATTAATACGATTTCTGTTCGATAAAGTCGTTAAAATAGCTAATTGATCAGTATTTTGTTAAGATTTTTGCCTGAAATGCTGGGGAGGGGAGTTGAACCCCTACCACCCTTTCGGGGACAGGCTTCTGAGACCTGCGTGTCTGCCGTTCCACCACCCCAACTTTCCTGTTTACTGTCGAAGGACACACACAAACACACACAATATTTAGCCGTCAATAATTTTCATATTAATTACACGCATGTGTTTCCATTTATTTGTTTTGTATCTTAAATAAAATGAAACTGTCGGTACGGTGCCGTAAATTATTAAGATACTCCAACACGTATATAAGCCCATTTTAAATAATGCTACTG
>JAISRA010000007.1 GCA_031273885.1 Endomicrobium sp. | reverse complement strand
AAAAAGAATATAGTCGATTTAATCATCCGTCCGACAGGACTTGTAGATCCTGAAGTGATTATTCGCCCTATAAACGGACAAATACAAGATTTAATGAAAGAAATACAAAAAAATGTCAGCAAAAAACAAAGAACTTTAGTTACTACTCTTACAAAAAAAATGGCTGAAGATTTAGCCTCTTATCTAAAAGAAAAAGATTTTAAAGTTGAATATTTACATTCGGAAATAGAGACTTTAAAAAGAATAGAAATACTTAAAAATTTACGTCTTGGAACATTTGACGTTTTAGTTGGAATAAATCTTTTAAGAGAGGGTTTAGATTTACCAGAAGTATCTCTTGTTGTTGTTTTAGATGCCGATAAAGAAGGTTTTTTACGTTCTGAATCTACGCTCATTCAGATTTGCGGAAGAGCTGCAAGAAATGTAGAAGGACGGGTAATTTTTTATGCAGATACCGTTACAGGATCAATGCAAAGAGCTTTAAAAGAAATTAACCGTCGTCGCGCTAAGCAATTACAATACAATAAAACAAATAATATTAAGCCTAAATCAATAATCAAAGCTGTTGCTGAACTTAACGAGTTTAGAAATTTATCAAGAAAAGAATCGATAACTCATATTATTTCCGAAGAACAATTTGACTATAAAATTACTCCCAAAAATATCGGCAGTATAATAAAAGAAATTGAAGCGCAGATGAAAGAAGCTGCTGATAATCTTGATTTTGAATCTGCAGCAGTTTTAAGAGATAAAATGCGGGAACTAAAAAATATGAAATCTTATAAATCCTTGTAAATTCGAGCCAATTTAAAATGAAAAATAATTAGTCAATGAAATTTGACATAGAGATTAAGTTTTTATTAAAATACGTATCTATGAACCTTGCGGAATTGATATTTATAATTGGAATCATTCTAATAGCATTTTCTGTACTTGCAGCATCAATTTACCTGATAATTACTTTAATTCAGATAAAGAAAACTGTAATTGAATTTGACAAGTTGGTAGAAAGAGTTAATTCCGAACTGGACACTGTAACTAAGTTTTCAAGTAAAGTCTCATCATTAACGGAAAAGTTATCTTCTCCAATTGTTTCAATCATTTCAACTGCTTTTTGTATTTTCTCAAGTTTCCGTAAAGAAAAAAAAAGGAACATGCGTACAGGAGGGGGAAATGAGCAGTAGTAAAGATACTCTTTGGACTTTTATTTTAGGCGGATTAGTTGGTGCGGCTATCGGTGTATTATATGCTCCTAAATCCGGAAAAGAAACAAGAAGAAGTTTAAAAAAATTCAGTGAAGAAATAATCGACACTGTTAGTGATTTAAGCGATAACGAACATAAAATTTATGAAGACAAATCCGGAAAAGATAAAATAGGCAAAGTTTTCGAAGCAGGCAAGAAAGCCTTTGAAGAATATCGTAAAAAGGATTAGCCAAATTTTATAAGGTGTGCTGAGGTAGCTCAGTTGGTAGAGCACAGGTCTGAAAAACCTGGTGTCGACAGTTCAATTCTGTCCCTCAGCATATTTTTATGTTTTATATGCCGATGTAGCTCAGTTGGTAGAGCAATTGCTTCGTAAGCAATGGGTCGGAGGTTCAAATCCTCTCATCGGCTATCCTGAACATTTATCATTTTTCAAAACGATACATATTTTTTGAGCTATATCCAACGTGAATATATATCAGTTAATTCATTCTACGGTTTCGCATAACAAACAATGAAGCCAAATTTAGTAGAAATATCAGACGTTAAATCTAAAAACCTTTTTACATATTATTAATAAAATAATAAAATATTGTATTGTATATTTCTTGACTAAACACATTGTGATAAGTATAATAAGCCACATTCAAAAGTAACGATTAATCATTTGCTAAAAATTAAATAAGGTTAACTTATGTTACAAAAAAGTTTAAGAAAAATACTTCTTTATGGCGTGCCGATTTTATATTTTTTTATGGCGCTGTCTTTCTATCTTGGCACTTATGATTCTGCTCAAGTAAAAATTACAATCCTTCATATTGGTGGAATGTTTCTCATAATGACTTGGTTGCTTTTGAAGATTGAAGAAGGTAATTTTAATTTTTTAAACAAAAAACTTCTCTACATCCTGCCTGTAGTGTTATTTTTATTTTCAGGAATAATTTCTTTTTGTATATCTCCGTTAAAATCAGCCAGTTTCAATGAACTCGTCAAGAGATTTATATATTGCGGCATTGTTTTTATATTAGTCAGCGAGTTTGACAGCGAAAAAAAATTATTAAGAATTAAAAATTGGCTTGTTATTGCAACATACACTGTATGCCTATACGGTCTTATACAGATAATTGACTATTATTTCTTCCCTATATCTTCTAGAGGATTAGATCCTTTCGTATGGAGGCAAGCGTTTGGGAATAGGATAATGTCAACTTTCGGGAATCCAAATTTTTTTGGTGATTTTTTAATAGTTATGAGTCCGTTGATTTTATCCTTGTTCATTTATAAAAAAAGATTTCATCTTGCGTTTTTATGGGTTTTAATTGTAGTATGTACATATCAAACAATTTCAAAAGGCGCTTGGCTTGCTTTTGCAGTAGGATTTTTCGTATTTACAGCTTCTTATGTGATTATCTTTTTAAGGAATAAACTTAATAGAAAAATATTAATATCTGCAGCAACAGGAATATTAATTGTATTATCAATCACAACATATGGTGTTTATCATAGTACACTTAAAAGAACAGACAGTATTTCATTTAGGGTTTTTACTTGGTTGTCAACATGGGAAATGATAAATACAAATCCAGTTTTAGGAACGGGGATAGGTACATTTTATTTAACATATCCTTCGTGGAGAAGACCGCAGATATTTTTTATTGAAGGGAAACACAATACAGAAAGTGATCATCCGGAAAATGAATATCTTGAAGTTTGGTA
>JAISRA010000077.1 GCA_031273885.1 Endomicrobium sp. | reverse complement strand
TGTTGGAGGTATGTGTAAGTTCTCATCGTACGAAAGTAAATTCCCTGAAAGAAAAAAGAACACTAATTTTCTTTTTCCTCCGGCAAATTTACACTTTTTTATCTAATTCTTTTGTTTTTTGTATGGTAAAAATGTCAAAGAGCGTTGATACAGAAAACATCCGCTTCCTTTTTGTGTACCTAATATTTATTCTCTATGAAATACTCAAAATTACTTTAGAGTATTGAATAAGAATGTTTTACTTTAATTCATGCAAAACTGAACCTTTGCTTTCAGCTCGGCCTTGCATAGCGGGACGTTACACTGAACAAGGGCATTTATTCAAATCTCAAATATTTTTTTAAATTCGATGAAATCACTTTTGTGAAATTCAACGTTTCCTGATTTTATTTTACTAACATTTAGAGAACAAACAATTCCTATTAATGATTTCCAAAAAGATTGCAGTGTATCATCATGCAAATCCAAAATAATTTCAGATTGATGATTCGTAATATTAATTGCTTTGCAAAAATTTATGCCAAGCGAAAATTTATCAGAATCTAATGGTTTTATCGAGAAACTTGAATAATCATCTCTTGGAATATCACTCAATAATATTGTTTCCCCAAAGTATCCAATAAATGTTGCACTATATCCTACAACTTTTAACTGTTCAATCCAAAATGTTGGTAAAGGTAATTTTTCATTTAAAATAAATTTCACAACATATTTATTTATTATAGGCTTTGCTACCTCCGTTATATCCTGATAGCTTCTTAATGTCAAATACTTACAGTCAATGTTTATTACTATTTCTTCAACTTCAATTTCTAAAATAATAGGATTATCACTAATAATCGATATCTTATTTAGATATTTACCTTGAATATTACTAAGTTTTGATAGATCTGGTATTATTTTGTTAAGTTCACAAGTTTGCAAAGAATAAACAATACTTTTTTCTTTTTCTCCAGCCAAATTTGCAAATTCTATTTTTTTCTTAATAAGAATTTCAATCTCTTTATTATGTATATTGTGGATAAACATCGTTGTATTCATTACAAAATCTTTGTTGCTTTTCCATTTGTCAAAATCTTCTTTTGTATAAATTCTTTTTTCTTTCATTATAAACCAAGTTTAATTCCTTTCAGAACGATTTATCATCTCTTCTATCCATTGTTCTGCTTTATCTTTTCTTCCTTCGAAATCATCTTTCTTTACAAAACAAGGTAAATAATGATGAGAGGGAAGATGTCCATTATTGTTTATTACATAACTTGCTGTCATACTACGTTCATCCTCACTATTCAACGTCCAATTACTCATAACTCATTTTTTAACTTAACTTTTACTCGTTTTGCAAAGCTGGAGCTTTGTTATTAGCTCGACGTAGTCTGGAGACTACGTCGAACTCAAACAATTCATTATTTGCACATTACGATCAACAAAGGGATTCGATACAAATTTTAAAATTATTTCCCAAATTCTATACTCCATATTGCGTAATTAATTCTTCTATATATTTTCCTGTCACAGTATTTTAATTATTCTATTTTATCAATAATTTCTATGGTTTTTTTATCTGCATCAAAAATTATTTCAGATGAAACAGAAGAACTGTTATAATCTAAATAAAACTTGTGCCCTATCCATTTCTTTGCTTTTGGATAACGCCATTTAGATATATTTTCCATACTTGACGGTTCTACATCTGCTATAAAGTATTTAGAATAGCTTCCCTTTTCCTCTAATGCTAAATAATATTTTTTACCGGTACTTTCGGGTTGCATTTCCAAATGTATTTCAAACTTATTATCCCTACTACTATATATTTTGCTTACCTGAAGAAAAAAATCATTCTTCATTTCTGTTTCATATACTTTTTCAATAATATCTTTGTCAAAAGGGTAATCTGGAAATAAATTAATAAATTTAAGTATTCCTTCTTTTATTTTACTCCAAATCAATAATCTTTTTTCAGTTTCAGTTTTTTTTCTTAAAAATTCTTCTTCATCCATATGTACTCTTACTTCTGACATCCAACCATATTTATCATCTCCTATCTTTGTGTATAAATAATATTCGATATCTTTGAAGTTAGCACAATCAATATATAAAATTTCAGTATTCGGCATATACCATTTGTTATTAGGCAAATGAGATTCGATGCAAATTAAAAAATTATTCCCTAAATTCCCTGCTATACTCCATATTTGCTGTTTTATAACATCAGAATATGCACTTGGATAAAATCTTAAATCCTGTATTTTTTTTAAATTATTTTCCATACTGTGTAATTAATTCTTCTATATATTTTCTTGCTTTCTGCACCCTTTCTTCAAGTTTTCCCCATTTTTCATATTGAGGTAAATCATCTGGTACCTTAATAAAACAAGGCAACATATGCTTTTCAGGTAAAGCACCATTATGTGCAATGATATATTGAGCTGTCATTGCTCTTTCTATAATAAATGCCATTCTTCTTGACACAGGGAATGGAGTTACTATAGAGTAATAATAAGTCCACGTATCATTTGCCTTGTTAAATTCAACACATTGTTCTGCAGGTCTTTTGCAGCTCGGGTCGCCATCTGTATCTGTTTGGCAAGTCATTCCGTATTTAGCAACTTGTACTTCAGATTGTCTTGTTCTATATATCACATACACATTACATTTATCATCAGGAGATTGTTGTGGCACACTAAATGGTATCGCAATCGGTACAGCCACCGGAGGATTCTGAACCAATGCTCCTGACTCTTCTATTACAATTCGTATTGGTAAAGTATTAACTACCACCCCTGTTTCTTTATATGGAGAGTAAGCTGGTGAAGTGAACAAATCAAATATAAATCCTAAAGCAATTGTCATTACTGTAAAGTTCTTAATGTTGGTTATTTTTGGTACATATTTTGCCAAAGTAGCGCCTGTAATTTCTAACATTATTTTACTTCCGGTTCCATAAATTATTTCGCCTCCAGCTACCCCTAATACTAAAATATAATTAGCGGAAGCAGTAGATATATCTGAAGTCGATTCGCTTTCACTCATTTTACTAATGATCTGTTTTACTTCTTGTTCACTCAAATAAGGTGGAAGAGAATAGGTCGATCCTTTCAGACGATAACCCAAAAATTCCCAAGCGCCGGATTGATTTTTTTTATAATTAGCTAAATAAGTTTTATCTCCTATCGTAAACCTAACCATAGCTCCTTCTGGAACCGGAACATTGGTTCCTGTCCCAAATCCTGGCTTTGCATCTACAGGAAGAGTGTAAAGAGTTCCTGCTGGCGTAAAATATAAATTATATGTACTTTTATGATTATCAGTTTCTATTCCATCTAAAAATTCTATCTCATTCTCCATTAAAACACCACTCATCGCCATCGCATCCTCATCCCCTTCAAAAGGACTAACAAGCAAAGCCGGGTCAAACAACTCATCCCACTGCCACTTCGCCAAATGAGTGCCGCGACCGTAATCCAACAAGTTGTCGGTCTTGCCCTCAGTCGTT
>JAISRA010000101.1 GCA_031273885.1 Endomicrobium sp. | reverse complement strand
ATCTTTCCTCTGCAATCTTTTTCCCACTCATACCGTCATACTCATTAAGATATTTATTTAAAACGGTTTTCATGTTAGCAGCTACTCTCGTATAGTCATAATGAGCACCACCTAAAGGTTCTTTTATAATTTCATCTATCATTTTCAAATTCAATAAATCTGTAGCCGTGACTTTCATTGCTTGTGCAGCTTCAGGGGCTTTTGAGCCATCCCTAAAAAGTATAGCGGCACAACCTTCAGGTGAAATAACTGAATAGTAAGAATTTTCCAACATTAAAACTTTATTTGAAACACCTATACCTAAAGCTCCGCCGGAACCACCCTCACCTATAACAATACTTATGACAGGAACTTTTAAATTCGACATATCTCTTAAATTTCTGGCAATGGCTTCAGCTTGTCCTCTTTCTTCGGCGGCAATGCCAGGGTATGCGCCAGATGTGTCTATAAATGTTATCACCGACCTGTTAAACTTTTCGGCAAGTTTCATCACTCTCATAGCTTTTCTATATCCTTCAGGATGAGCCATACCAAAATTTTTATCCATATTTTCTTCAAGAGTTCTGCCTTTTTGATGTCCAATAACAACAACAGACCTGCCATCGATTTCAGCAATTCCACACAAAACTGCCTGGTCATCACCAAAGACTCTGTCGCCGCAAAGTTCTACAAAATCGCTAAATATAAGTTTAACGTAGTCCGCAGAGTAAGGTCTTTGCGGGTGTCTTGCAATTTGTATTTTCTGCCAAGGCGAAAGTGAACTATAAATCTTCTGTTTTAATTCGTCTCTTGTTTTTTCAAGAGCTTCTATTTGCTCAGATAAATCTATATTCTCATTTTGAAAAGATTCTTTTAAATCAGTAATTCTTTTATCAATTTCTGATATAGGTTGCTCAAAATCAAAAGTCGTTTCCATATACCCCCTTTACCACCACCAGAAATTCATTCCTTCTGCATATTTATCTATTATTACTTAATTATTACAATTATTAGTTTTAAAATTTGCCGGAATAGTTTACTTTAAAAACTCTTTCATTTTGGATTCTTGTCCCAGAAATCTCATTTACATTTACACACCAACAACCTCTTATAATACAACTTACATCTATATAGTCTGTTAAAACAAATTTTAAACCACAATTAAGCCTTGCATCATGGGAATAATTTATATTGTCGTACTCCGTCATAAAATAAATTAATTCTTTATAGACAGGAATCATTGCGTTTATGAATCCACAAACTTTAGTTTTTGAAAAATCATTTATATTGATGCCAATATTAAGCATTAGTCCATCAATAAAAAATTCTCTGCCAGTAACAAAATACAATCCTTTTTCTTTCTGTCTGTAGCTATTTTTACTATTGATAAAATAACCCTGTCCATCATAACCTACCGCTATAGCTGGAATAGTCATACTTCCGCCGTAAAGCCTAAGTTTAATATCTAAAGCCGGCACTGCAGCTTTAATAACCTTTTTATCTCCTATAAATTTATCAAGCTCCAACGACATTCCAATATCTAAAAACTTAAATACGCCAACCTCGAGTTTTGAAATAACATTACCTTCGGAAAAACATCTGACCCATATATTATAAGAACCATAATTCAATACATTTGTAGTCGGTGTATCTATTACATACCTTCTATTTGCAAGCACAAATGACGTAAAAACAAAGACAACTATACACGAAATTATAATCTTTCTAAACATTTATTTTCTCTTTTAAAAAACGTGTTGAAATTATATATTTTTTAATTATGCAAATCAATTATTGTGATATTACAATAACATAAACAAAAACTTTCCCCAAAAATATATAGCCTCTACTTGAACTCATTCGCCGTTTACTTGAAAATTATGCTTGGCAAGTAGCTGACACCCTATGACGTAAAAGCTTCCATCTTTCGTCAACATCTTTTTGAATTGTTTCGAGAACATGGACATTTTCAGATTTAAAAAGATGTGAAAATCTTCCCTGTAGTTTTAAAAATTCCGTTATAGGTTTCTTTTCCTTAGGCATAACGTTTATTTTATATACACCGTTTTCAACCTCAAAAGAGGGCCAAACACACGTCTCGACAGCAAGGCGCGCAAGCGCCATTGTATCATCTGGTCTATAATTCCAACCGAGTCTGCAAGGTGTTAGAATATTTATAAATGATGGACCGTCAACTGCCAAAGCTTTTTGTACTTTTGTTATAAAATCGTTCCAATTGCCAACATAAGCCTGAGCAAAATAAGGAATATCATGAGCAATCATAATCTGCGTTAAATCTTTTCTATTCTGCTCCTTCCCCGAAGTTACTTTGCCTGTAGGAGCAGTTGTTGTATGAGCCCCTTTAGGGGTTGCACTAGATCTCTGAATTCCGGTGTTCATATATGCCTCGTTATTGTAGCATATATAAACCATCCTGTGTCCTCTTTCCACTGCGCCAGACAAAGATTGCAACCCAATGTCATAAGTTCCACCATCACCACCAAAAGCTATAAATCTAATATCTTCTTTAATTTTACCTTGCTTTTTTAAACTTCTATAAGCAGCTTCAATACCGCTGCATGTCGCTGCTGAATTTTCAAAAGCACTGTGAAAAAATGAGTTTTTCCATGCTGTAAATGGGAAAATTGTCGTTGAAACTTCCAAACAACCTGTAGCACTTGTAACAACAACCGGAATATTGCCAGCTGCAATTAAGGCTTGTCTAGCAACTATACCTGCTCCACAACCAGCACAAAGGCGATGGCCGCCCGTTACACGTTCTGCATTTTTACTTAACTCTTTTAAATTTGCCATTTTATTCTCCTAAAGCCTAAGCTTTTTTCATACTTTTCACTACAGATTCTGAATTAAAGTTCAGAATGACAAATGTGTATAACTTCTCTATATTACATGTATCTGTATCTAAACACAACACAAAGCACTCCACGCTTTAAATAATACAAAAATAAAATATAATTTTTATTTTAATCTCTACTAAACAAAACCCACCGACGTTTACATATTGAAGTAAATGATCAGAAGCCTCCCAACACAAAAATTAAAAAGATAAAAATTTCATTTCTATTATTGTTTTCTGACGTTGATATATTCAATATTTCTAGACGGCTCTTGTGCACCTGAGACAATGTTGCCGAGCATTTCATAAACATCAGCAATATGATCAATGCTAATTTCTCTTCCACCAAGACCGTAAACATAATTTATAACATTAGGACTTGTGACACCTGCCGCGTATAAAGACGCAACAACATCTGAATATAGAGGAGCATAAGCTCCGCCCGAGCAAGAATCTGCTCTATCCATTACTGCAATTGCTTTAACATGCGATAAATCTTTTACAATCTGCTCTGTAGGAAAAGGCCTGAAAACCCTTATCTTCAAAAGCCCTGCTTTAATTCCTTTTGATCTTAATTCCTGAACTACAACTTTTGCAGTTCCTGCTGTTGAACCAATAACTACTATTGCAATCTCCGCATCATCAATCATATATTTTTCATACAACTCATATTTACGTCCAAAGGTTTTCTCAAAAATTTTGGCAACTTCTAAAATTATATCTTTTGAATCCCTCATAGCCTGAGCAAGCTGATATCTGTGTTCAAAGTAATAATCCTGCAAATCAATTGAACCCAATGTATATGGTCTTTTCGTATCTAAAAGATATCTTTCAGGCTTATATTCGCCGACAAATGTCTTCACATCTGTATCAGGATAAATTTCAACAACTTCCATGCAATGAGAAATAATGAATCCGTCAGTTGTTACAAGTACAGGAAGTTTTGCTTTTTCCGCTATTCTTGTAGCTTGGATCATATTATCATAAGCTTCCTGCGAATTTTCTGAATATATCTGTATCCACCCAGAATCTCTTGCCCCCATTGTATCTGACTGATCGCCGTGAATATTAATAGGAGCTGAAATAGCTCTGTTAACTTCTGCCATAACTATAGGAAGCCTTAATCCCGAAGCTATATAAAGCATTTCCCACATAAAGCACAAGCCCTGTGAAGAAGTACCTGTCATTGCCCTTGCACCAGCTGCAGAAGCTCCTATCGCTGCAGACATTGCAGAGTGTTCACTTTCTACAGCAACATACTCACTTCTTACAATACCATCGGCAACAAACTGTGAGAAAATCTGCACAATTTCAGTTGCCGGAGTTATGGGATATGCCGCCACTACATCCGGCTCTATTTGACGCATTGCTTCCGCCATGACTTCATTTCCTGTCTTTGCAACAAGTCTACCTTTTGAATATACTGGCTTTATCATTTATTAACTCCCTGATGAGGCAATGCCTCTATTAAGATAATTATTTTTTTTCTTGTTCCATCGTAATCGCTTTAAATTTTATCGGACATTCACTTGCACATATTCCACAACCTTTGCAATAGTCATAATCTATTCCGGTAACAACCGTTATTTTCTTCTCATCTGAAGCAATTTTTATAGAAGAATCAGGGCATGAAATCCAGCATGTTAAACAGTGAATGCATTTGTCCTTACTCCATATCGGTCTTTGCGAACGCCAACTACCAGTATGAAATTCCACCGCCGTTCCGGCTTCAACTATACCACCTAGGGAGAGCTCTACAGCTGATAATTTTTTATTGGGACAATGTCCCTTTTCTTCTTTATTCACTTTATTCCTCCAAAAGGCAATGCCTCTTTATTTAATGCTTAAGAACTAAGTTATAAATTATAATGTTACAACTTAACTCTAACTTCTTTCCAATTTCCAAAAAAGGCCAAGATAACAATAATCCCCTTTTACCTAACTTAGTTTTTTACCTCATTAAAAGCACGTTTTATAGATTCAAGGTTTCCTTCTATAACTTCCGGTTTATGTCTGAATTTTGCAGTAAGTTTTCCCCTTATATCTTCCAAAACTCCGTTGATATCTAATGTTCTTATAACTTTTGCCAAAGCTCCAAGCATAGGAGTATTCGGTATATCCTTACCTATTGTTTCTACAGCTATTTTACTTGCATTGACTATATAAACCTGACCTACATCTATACCGAGTTTCTGCGCAATTTCCGCAGAACTAAAAGAGGTGTTTACTATAACTTTTCCGGTACTTCCAATACCATCTGTTACAGAAACTGACTCCATGAGAGACGGGTCTAAAATAACTACATAATTTGGATTTGTAATACCTGAGTGAATTGTGATAGGATCTTCGCTTATTCTATTAAACGACTGAACCGGGGCCCCCATCCTTTCGGGGCCATATTCAGGAAACGCTTGAATATATTTCCCTGTTGCTAAAACAGCCTGAGCAAATAAAAGTGCAGCAGTTTTTGCACCTTGTCCACCCCGTCCGTGCCAACGAACTTCGATCATTTTTGTTGACATCTTTTTTTACTCCTTTTTCATTAAATTGTTAAGCTATCTATGTTAAGATTGCAAATACAAAATATTTCTGCGTTTCAACATATTTTAAGTAAAATAGAGCAATGTATGTGAGAACACACAAGAAAGTATAAACACAAAAAACAATCACATTTTACATTTCTTTCCGACCTGCAATAGCACGCGAAATAGTAACTTCATCGGCATACTCAATATCACCACCAACAGGTAACCCATAGCCCAACCTTGTTACTTTAACACTTAATTTTTTTATAATCTCCGCAAGGTAAACGGCAGTCATTTCACCTTTGGAATCTGTGTCCGTAGCAATTATTATTTCATTAATGTCACCAATTTTTATTCTTCTTATCAACTTATCAATTCTTATATCGTCAGGCCCTACGGCATCAAGAGGCGACAGTGAGCCTCCGAGCACAAAATAAAGCCCCTTATAATCTTTAACTTTACTTACTGCTATTAAATCCTGAGGAGTTTCTACAACGCATATAGTATTGTGTTCTCTTTTTAGATCTGAACATATGGGGCACGGATCGTATTCGCTTAAATTATAACAAACACTACAACTCTTCATTCCTGTTCTTGCCTTTTGTATAGAATCTACAAGTCTGTCAACTTCGTTTTGCGACATTTTTAATATATGATAGCTCAAACGTTCAGCCATTTTAGGACCTATACCCGGCAGTTTTTTAATTTTTTCAACCATTTTCTCTATAAGCTGCGGTCTATTCATTTCATTCTAAATCCCTTAAATCTTCTTTGCAACAGAACCGAATTTTTTAGCTATTTCTTCTATATGTTTTGGTACCTCAGTTCTGAATGTATCCTTATATTCATCATCCTGCACTTCAGTAAACGAATTGCTTGCAAGAATAATTTTAATTGTTATATTCAAGTTAGTTTCTCTTTGAAAAAGCTTAGAAATTTGTTCTTTGAATTCTACAACGCTCTCATAATCCAACTGTCCTGAAACTATCAATTGTACTGACAAATCGTCAAACACTTTAATAACCACTCTTTTTAGTGGCTCAGCGGTAAGAGGATGTTTTTTTATTATTTCTTCGACAATTTCATTCCACACACTAAGTAAATTTATTGGTGCTATGACTTCGTTAACAACACTGTTTCCTTTTTGTTCTACAGATTGTTTCTCAAAAAAGATTTCTGTATTGCCACTTTTAACATTTTTCTCCAGCTCGGCTAATCTACTTATCAGCTCACCTATATCATAATATGGCTCTGACATTTTAAGAAGATGCATTTCAAGGAGAATCCTTGGCTGATCGTGCCAGCGCATTTCTTCAAGAACTTTTGACAATAAATTATTATACGCACATGCTGTGCAAGCGTAAACATTTTTTTTTGAATTTCAAAAAGCTTTTCATCTTCAGGTAAAATTTCTGCAATCGCAGGGTTTATTGAATAAATCATAACTTGTCTTAAATGATCTCTTAAATCTCTAGCAAACTGCAAAATATTATATCCTTGTTCAGTAATTTCTTTAACAGTTTTTAAAATTACTTGAATATCACCTTTTGCTATATTCTCTGTAACTGAAGTTATTATACATTTGGGAAGCAATCCTAGCAAATCTCTTACATATTTGCCTTCTATCTTACCTGTATTTGATGATGCCTGATCCAAAAGACTTAAAGCATCTCTCATAGAGCCGCCAGAAACAGTAATAACTATATTTAATGCTTCATCGACTATTTCAAACCCTTCTTTTTTCGCAATATTTTTTATTGCCGCAGACATTTCTACTTTTGATATAAGCTTAAACCTGTATCTTTGGCATCTAGAAAGAACTGTGTCTGGTATTTTATGTTGCTCTGTTGTAGCCATAATAAAAACAACATGTGCAGGAGGCTCCTCAAGAGTTTTAAGCAGTGCATTGAAAGCCTGCGTGGTTATCTGGTGCGCTTCATCTATAATGTAAATTTTATATTTCGAATTAGCGGTTGAAAATTTTACGTTTTCTCTCAAAACTCTTATCTCATCTATACCGTTATTTGATGCCCCATCAATTTCTAAAACATCAACGCTTGAACTTTTCGAAATATCTAAACAATTCTCACATATTCCGCAAGGCTTCTTTGTGGAAACACTTTTGCAGTTTAAAGCTTTAGCAAAAATTCTTGCCATACTCGTTTTACCACAACCCCTTGGTCCACTAAACAAATAAGCATGTGCAATACGGTTTTCTGAAATTGCATTTCTAAGAGTTTGAGAAATGTGTGCCTGTCCTACAATTTCATCAAAATTTTGAGGTCTGAATTTTCTAGCTAACCCAAGATATGACATAAGACAAATATCCTTCACTATTATTTGGCAATTAATATGGCAATAAGTTTAGCAAATATAATAATTTTAATACAATATTATAATATTATATAATTATATTGTTTTGGGTTAAAACACAAATGAAACAAAGTTAAGTTAACTGCATCTTTTCCAATTCTTCACGCTATTTTAGCCAATAAAATATAAAGCTAAAACTATACAAAAAAATAAAATATAGCTATAATAATACAGTTTCTGTAGATCATTTAAACCAAAACGGGGCTATAGTTAAACGGGAGAATATATCGTTCGCAACGATAAGATGCGGGTTCGATTCCCGCTAGTTCCACTTTAAAATGTTATATTAATTCTCAATTTCTCCTTTCTTGCAACAAAAATATAGACATTACTCAACACTTATATTATGGGTGCACAAGATTGATTCCCTCAAAAGCTGTTGTGTCGTTAATGGCAAAATTGAAATCCAGTTTCTTCTGTATCTCACAGTTTTATTGTATAATTTTTTTCTGTTTTATTTTACTTCATATCTTTGTCAATTACTGCAATTCTTTGTCCATAAACCGTTATTTTGTAGCTATGAGTATATTCCCATATGCCACTACCGTTTGACTACAAATCCTTTTTATTATAAAATTATTTGGTATTAATATTCAATACTGTCTGCATAATTTTATAACCCTTTAGAGCCGAGGTGGTGGAACGGCAGACACGTGAGACTCAAAATCTCAAGTTGCTTAGGCGGCGTGCGGGTTCAAGTCCCGCCCTCGGCAATTAAAACAGTTTTTACAAACAGGAAACTGTGGCAATCAACAAACTATTAAAAGTCATCTGGAATTATTAAGTTTTATTAGTTTACGCCTACAAAAGAAAAGACTTACACAGTTTTAATTTAGGTTTTTTATATTAACTTTAATGAATCAGCAACATTAAAATCTTCATTTTGATAGAAAAATTTTAGCATTCAAAAAAGCTCTTTAATATGTATGAAAAGCCTGATCTTTCTTGGAATAATTTCATTTATACCCTGCCTGTGCTAACAAAAATAAGTTTGATTTGTTTTCACCTTACTTAATGTAAATGTATTTTATACAAAATATCTCTATAATTAGGAAATTGAGTAATTATATCTATTATTTTTTGTATTTATTCGCTGACCTAAATTCTATTACTCTCGGATAGACACTACAGTTTTATTGTCCGTTATGATCGTGATTATCTCTATATACCTGAAGGCAACATGCTTTTTCATTTATAATATAATCTCTAAACAATACTTCAAATATTAAATATTATTAATAAACTGTTAATCGAGATTCCCTTGATTGTTCATTTTCATCACTATCAATTTCTTATCTATATAGAAAAGCTTTTCTGATACAACTTTACTTGGAAACACTACAAATATTTATATGTTTAACAAAATTGATAAATTGATTCTTATTTATCTCCTAAAAACAATAGAAGCAGGAGTTTGGTTTTAAAATGAAAAATCTAGTAGCATTGAAAACCTTATACTAACATTAAAAATAACAAAAAAAATCACCTGTATGTTTTCCCTAGGTTGTTCATATGCATATCTCTTAAAAGGAAATCAGGCAAAAAAATACCTTTTGTTAAGAGATTTTGATTCAACAGCCTTTTATATTTTAATCACATTTTTAAAATAAATTATATACCGAGGTTGTCACAGACATCGTTACAAAACAGTAATGACATCATCATATATTAATATATTAATAAATCTATAAATTTCACTAAGTTCATTGGAAAGCATGATTCTCCTCCAGTTGGTAAATTTTGAGGGGAATTTTATTTTGTCAGAGGAGTGAAGTAGAAAAATAATGGGAACGTAAAACCAAAGAAAGCAATAAAACTTACGGATCATAAAAATATCCACAATTTTCTTTTGACATTTTTGACATAATAAAAATATAAGAGATATCAAAGAAAAGAACAAAATATTGATTATTATAAGCTGACAAGCAAAATTTCTAAGTTTGAATATATTTTCTGCGACGAAAAAGGTTTAATGTACACTACTAATATGTGTCGGACTTTTCTAAGATATAGACAGTTACGTTTCTAAACATCCAAGCCTGTTCCTCCTGTACGTTGTTAACGCCCAAATCTATACGTCTACCTTTTATCAAATTACCTGTATCTCCGGCATATCCATAACCATAACCTGAAATAAACAAGCGTGTCTTCAGAGGTATAACATTTGGGTCAACGGCCACTATGCCTCTTTGCATTTTCTGCCCGAGACAAGTTACTGTCCCATCACCCCACGCCAGAGGATCACCTGGATAATAGGCAGTTGCAACCATTTGCATTTTTTT
>JAISRA010000089.1 GCA_031273885.1 Endomicrobium sp. | reverse complement strand
AAACTTGATCGGCAAAATATATAACTTCTGAACAGACTTTTTAAAAGATATTACAAGATAAGTCGTTTTTGTGAATGATTATTTCTCTTTTGTTTTTTAAGGAATAAATTCTTTTTGTAATGATAAATACTACCATGAGCCACATGAGCCAACTGATATCCATCTGTTTTCCTGGCTTATCGTATACTTTCCATTATTTATACTTTTTTAAAAAGTGGCACATAACTCTAATATTGTTTCTTTATCTCACACATTACATTTACAAAATAAAATTTCTTCAAGTGTTTTTCTAATATATGAACAGACCCCCTCCCTACTAATCTAATAAATTATACTTAACACATTTGCGAGTGTTTGAGATAATCATCTTCTATTTCTTACTGATACACTGTCCTAACTGTCATACTCGCTTAGTTGGGGGAAAATACGTTTATTCATGGAAAAAAACAATGGAATAAAAAGAAAGACTGTTTATAAAGAGCACAGTAGAGCGGTATAGATGGTGTCGAAGGGACGGATATTTTAGGAATGAATCCGTAAACTTTGGAAATGCAAAATTGTAAGATGGGAAGAATTTTTTGAAATAAAGACAACAAATATATTTGCAATTCAGCTTAAAGTTCTAATCTAAAAAAAAAGGCACAAGGCACGGCCAAACTTAAATTGTTGTTTAAAGCAAAAAAATATCAGAACTTGAGCCCCAGAAAAAAGCATTTTCTTTGCAAGATAAGTTTACAGCAGACAAACGAAGCGACAATAAAGTAAGAGGCATTAAGTATATCTGCGATTTCTTTTATTACAACAAAGGCACAGAAACTTCTTAATATCGTTAAGATACTTTAAAGGTGTAAAAACTAAAACATATAAATAAACCAAAAACTATTTATAAAAAAGTACTGAGACTCAATAAGTGCTTACTGGAACTTAAATGGCTTACATAGATAGCAGGCAGGTATTGTGAAAAATATTAAAAAAATTTCACAGACGAACAGAAAGCAAACTATCAAAAATATCTGAGTAGAACAAAAAAACGCTTATTGATGTGACAACATGTAAAACATGAGGAGCGTATCATTCATATCTGATTTAAAAAAAACTCAAAAAAGTCCGCAAAATCTGTTTTGAAAAGGTTAGAGTACAAAGACCTTGACAAATGGTTTATGGCATTTATCAAGGGAATCAATACACCAATTAAAGTCTATAAGTTTCTGTCTGCGTGGCTGTCCTTATAGTTCAACAACCTCGCTGATGTGGAAAATACGCGACTGCTAAGAAATTGTCGATGAAGTGTGCATGGGATATTCGAATTCAACAACAAAAACACAGCAATAATTAATCCGTTTTCAATAAGAGCACAAGCAGACAAGTACGACAACGAAGGGAATTTTAATCAAAGGTATGTAAGTGGGGGAGGACACGAACAAACAGCACCGAGCAAAGCTAGAAGTTTTCATGCAGTAAAACAAGTCAGAGTTGGTTAAATGCCAGAGATACCGGTGCCAAATGGAATTGAACAAGTAATTACTCTTAAGTCTATTCTATTTTTCACATTCTATTCTATATAGAAATAAAACCGCAGATTGAAATAACAGCAAAAAAACTTTGAGTATAATACAAAATTATGTATAATTAGTTTAAAGTATTTAAATATCACGATATATGAAGAGTTTAATGAATAAGGAAGATGCTTAGGAAAGCGCTCTCCTTTTGAGTATATTACAATAAATAGTGGTATATTATTTTATATTATAGCTACACTATGATTACGGGCACAGGTAGTATGTATGGTAGGGTAGTATTTAAAACTTCTTACGTAAAAGCATAAAAGAAATAAATATCAAAGTATAATTTTTAAAAATTGATATACAGAGGGCAGTACTAGGTGCATATAAGTCCAGATACTCTATTTTACATAGCAGGTTTCCCTATAACGAATACTGTTATCGCCACGCTACTTACAGATATTGTCATCGTTATATTAGCTTTTGTAGCAGGCAAGGATGTTTCTCTTAACCCTAGAAACGCACAAAATACTGCTGAGGTAGTTGTTGATTATTTCAGAGAAATAGCTGAAAGCATTGCAGGTGAAAGGGCTTTGCTTATATATCCGTGGATTGTATCATTTTTCCTGTTCATAGTAATTTCAAATTTGCTGGCACAAATTCCAGGATTTGAATCTATAAAATTTCACTCATTAACTTCAGGCAGGCATGAAGTTTCTTTTTTAAGAGCTGCCACAAGTGATTTGAACTTAACATTAGCTCTTGCAGTAACGTCAGTATTTGCAACTCATTACTTAAGCGTAAAGTATAAAGGAATAAGAGGTTACATTAAAAAATTTATAACATTTAAAATGTTCCCTATTTTTTTCTTTGTCGGCATTTTGGAATTTGTAAATGAACTGGCAAAGTTTATTTCTTTCTCCTTTCGTCTATTCGGAAATATTTTTGCAGGGGAAAAAGTTATGGCAACTATGTACGGATTATGTCCGTTCGGTCTGCCTATTTTATTTATGGCCATTGAATTTATGGTAGCTGTTATTCAAGCAATAGTTTTTGCGATGCTTACAATGGGATTTATGCACATAATGACTGAAAAATCACATTAACTTTGTAAAAAAGGAGATAAAAATGAATTTTACTGGCGGAATCATCATTGCAATCGGTGGTTTAGGACCGGCGTTGGGAATTGGTATTATAGGAGCAAAAGCCGTCGAAGCTATCGGGCGAAATCCAGAAGCATCGGGGAAAATAATGGTGAATATGCTTATAGCTATGGCATTTGCTGAATCTATAGCAATCTACTCCCTTATTTTAGCATTCTAAAATTAGTATTATATACAATCTACAATATAAGAGATAAAAATGGAAATAGTACAAAAATTTGGGTTAGAAGCAAAATTATTTTTATTTCAGCTCATTAACTTCTTATTCGTAGTATTTATTCTTAAAAAATTTTTATTTGCGCCTTTAAAGAGAATGCTTGACGAAAGAAGACATAAAATTGAACAGTCTTTGCAGGATGCTGAAAGCACAAAAACAGCTTTAGAAAATGCCAGTAAAGAGAAAATCAAGATACTTGCAGCCGCTAAAGCCAACGCAGACAAACTAACAAAATCTGCTAAAATTTCGATTGATGAGGAAAAACTAAAAGCAACTGCTCAAGCAAGGCTACGATCAGAACAGATTTTGGAAAATGCAAAACGCCAAGTGGCAGTAGAATTTAGCAACATGAGTAAACAAATTGGGAAAACGTCTATAGATATTTCAAGCAAAGTTTTATCAAAAGTTTTATCGGATTTATTTACCGATGACGAAAAGCAAAAACTTATGTCTCGCGCATTGGAAAAGATAAATGAACAGATCGCAAATTAAAGAGCTTGTAGAGTCTATTGTAAAATACGACGAATTTTCAGAAAAAGATTTAAATTGGCTTCAGTCTACTCTTTCAAGGCAAGGTCTCAAGCTATTTATGCGGTTGTTATCAAAAGAAATTAAAGATAACAATGTTACTGTAAGTTTTGCTGGCAAATTAAGCGATGTAAATAGAAAGAAAATTGTCGCTATGTTTCCTAACAAAAAAATTTTATTTAAGCGCGACGACGCTAATATTGCGGGCGGGGTGCACTTTCAATACAGTGATTTTGTTTTGGATTACAGCGTTGCAGTAATAGTAAAAAGAATTCTAAACACCATAAGAGAGAGACTATGATGAGACCAGAAGATATAATACGAAAAATTGAAAAAGAATTG
>JAISRA010000037.1 GCA_031273885.1 Endomicrobium sp. | reverse complement strand
GCTAACATCGGAGCAATACTTAAAACAACTATTTTATCTGTTGGTCCGTTTTTCAGCAATGGGATCGAATCAGTTATAACAAGTTCCTCTATACAGGAATCATGGATCTTTTGTTTAGTGAATTCACCCGAAAGAACTCCATGCGATGCCGTTGCAAAAATTCTTGTCGCGCCTTTTGCTTTTATCGCCTCGGCAACTTTTGTTAAAGTTCCTGCAGTATCAACCATATCATCTAAAATTATACAAACTTTACCATTCACTTCCCCAATAATATTCATAATAGAGGCTTCATTGGGATGCGGTCTTCTTTTATCAACAATAGCTAAATCCGCATTAAAGTGCTTAGCAAAAACTCTTGCTCTTTCCACACCTCCCGCATCAGGCGAAACAATCACTACGTTTCTTAATTTTTTTTTCTTAAAATAATTTAAAATCACAGGCGTCCCGTATAAATGATCAACGGGGATATCAAAAAAACCTTGAATTTGTCCTGCATGCAAATCCATTGTTAAAACCCTCGTAATCCCGGCTGTTGCAAAAAGATTTGCAACAAGTCTTGCTGCAATGGAAACTCTTGGTTCAGACTTTCTGTCCTGCCTTGCATATCCGTAATAAGGAACAACTGCGATTATTCTTTTTGCCGATGCCCTTTTTAACGCATCTGTAATAATTAAGAGTTCCATTAAATTTTCATTGACAGGCATGCAGGTGGGCTGAATTATAAAACAATCGGCACCTCTGACATTATCAACAATTTTAACTTGGATTTCCCCATCGCTAAAATGCCCAACTTTTGCTTCGCTTAACTCAATGCCAAGACGATGTACAATTTGTTTTGCAAGCTCAATATTAGCATTACCTGAAATAATTTTAAGATTCATAAATGGCCTCTTTTATATTTTTCTGCATTTCAGCTCTTGCTTTGCCCTGGCTATTGCAAGTTTTCCAGAAGGCACATCATGAGTTATAGTAGAGCCAGCGGCAACTAAAACGCCCTGCCCTATTTTAACCGGGGCTATAAAATTTACATTTGAGCCGACAAACGATTTGGCCCCTATAATCGTCCGATGTTTTTTTACGCCGTCATAATTACAAGTAATTGTTCCCGCACCTATGTTAACATCTTTGCCTAGCTTGGCATCCCCTATGTAAGAAAGATGATTCACTTTAGAATTTTTTTCTATTAGAACTTTTTTCGTTTCCGAAAAATTACCTATTTTTACATTTTCTTTCAATACCGACTCTGGACGTATATGTGAAAAAGGTCCTATTTTAACTTTCTTGCTTACAAAAGCGCCATCCACATAAGAATATGATATAACACTTTCATCGCCAATTTTAGAATTTGTTATATAGCTTGTCCCCTTTATTATGCACCCTTTTCCTCTAGAAACACCTGTATCTATAAAAACACCCGGATAAATAACGGTATCTCTCCCAATTTTTGCATCATAGGATATATATACATTATTAACGTCAATAATGCTGACTCCATTATCCAAAAGTTCTTTTACCTTTTTATCTTTTAATATTCTTTCCGCCTGCGAAAGTTCCGTTCTGTTATTTATTCCCTTAATCTCATAATCATCCTTTATTGCGGTTAAAGAAACTTTTTTTCCTGATTCTTTAAGTATAGCAACGGTATCAGTTATATAATATTCTTTTTTTGCATTATTAGGCTTTACTTTTGAAAGAGCTTCCCACAAATTTTTATCAAAACAATAAATACCCGAATTTATTTGTTTTATTTGTTTTTCAACATATGTTGCATCTTTCTCTTCAACAATTTTTTCCAGAAGCCCGTTATTTTTTACAATCCTGCCATATCCAAAAGGATCTTTAACTTCGGCAACCAAAACTGTGACTGAAGCTCCGGTTTCTTTATTGTTTTTTATCAGTGTTGACAAAGTGGAAGGTTTAATTAAAGGGACATCTCCGCTTATAACTAAAATTTTGCCTTTATAATTTTCAAAAACTTTTTCAGCCTGCATTAGAGCGTGCGCTGAACCAAGCTGTTTTTCTTGATAAACAATTTTTATATTTTTCCCGGATAAATATTTTTCAACTGTCCCGGCACCGTGTCCAAGAACAACCACTATATCATCAGGCTTTAAAAAAGAAACAGCCTTTATAACCCATTCCAGCAATGGCTTACCCGAAAGTTTATGCATAACTTTTGGAATAGAAGAGTTTATTCTTACGCCTGCACCAGCTGCAAGTATTACCGCTGAAAAATTTCTCATTGATTAATTTTACAAAATTCTTTTTAATAAAATAAATAATTTTTATCTTTCACTGAGGAATCGCAAACTGTAAAACCGTTTAATACGATTACGGTTCACTGGTTGCTGTTTCCCTGGCACGTCTGTAGGCTTTATTTTTTAGTTTGTGCAAAATACACATGACGTATGCAGCTACACTCTAATTTCTGTAACGTTTCGGCTTATATTTGCTGTAATCAACAGGTTTTGTCAATTGCTTCAATCAGTAGATATTATTGCAGCGCATCTGCAAAACTTTGCGCTTACTTTATATCCTCTACGCTAAAGCATAGAAATTTTACGGCGGGGGATCATAAATTAGTGTTGGGACATTATAACAAAAATATTTAAAAATAACAAAAAAAAGACTCCGCTGCCATAAAGCACCGGAGTCTTTTAAAAATTTACTTTTCTTTATTATTTCTTACGTTTTTTTATCGGTTTTTTAACAACTTTCTTTTTTACATTTCTTTTTACAGCTTTCTTTTTATTTTTCGTTTTCTTAACAGATTTTTTTGATTTTCTCTTTCCGCCTTTACTCATAACGGCTCTTGAAATATCACCATTTTTATCAACAAAGTAAAGATAACCTTCTTCTTTCTTTACTCCAACTTTAGCTACTTTTGACGGCTTTCCGCCTTTTCCCTTGCCTCTTGCCATCAAAGCTCTTGAAACATCACCTTGCTTGTCGATGAAGTAGAGATAGCCTGCCTCTCTCTTGACTCCCACTTTTTGCACTTTCTCTGCCATTGTACACCTCCCCTCTTAAGTGTAAACTGCTTCAAATTTATTTATACTGTTCAGATTTTGGTAAAACTATCTTCTTTTTTCATATCTACCGTTATCTTCATTTGTCGAGAGGAATGATATAATTTTTATTATATTTTGTCAAGTATAT
>JAISRA010000013.1 GCA_031273885.1 Endomicrobium sp. | reverse complement strand
TCTTAAAACATCGGTTGGGTGTTGACTGAAAAATTGCAAGAAGGGGCCATCAAATCTTGGCGCCTTCACACACCAAGTTTGATTTATGTATCTGAAATCATTATTGAAGATATTTAGCCTCTCAAAATTGAGAGCCGAAGCAGCTTCTTCAATTTCTGTATTTGTCACTGTATTTGACGCTGGAGCCAGTCTTGAATTTTTTGCATCATTGGCCCAGGTCAATGAATTCATTTCACTTGAAATTTAAAAAATTCTTTGCTTCAAAAACTTCCTCGAGACACGACCCCTAAGATTATTCTATACTTCATAAGAGATAATAAACAAACCGAGTACTATTGAAATAATACGAAGCTAACGAACGCAAGTGAATTAGGGAAGATTATTCTAAATAAAAAGAAAATTACAAAAATTAATGATTATTTTGAATATTCACATTATATTACCATAAATGAATAAGTTTAAAATAAAAATACAAAAAATCCTCGAAAACTCATACCTAAAATTTCCCCTTAAATTTCCACACCATTATTTAAAATAAATATACTTTGTAAGATTTGACACTTTAAATTAACTTTTTTTTTGTAGATTTTAATATGAAATTTTATTTTATACTCCTCCTATAAATAGTCCGATTATTTAAATAATCTTCGGCATTTTTATTTATTTTATTAATGAAATTAGAAATATCTTATGAGTTTTTGATTTTAATTGATTTAATATGGAAGAGAATAACCAGAATTATGAGGAAGACTTCGACAAAGAGTCTGAAACTTCAGTTTCTCTAGTTAAGAAAACCTAATGCTATGCTGCAGATGAATATAGAGTAAAATTGATGAATTAAATAAAAGTCTAATCGAATTCAACTAAAATAAGTAGTCCGCCTGTTAATTCTAATGAAAATTTAATTTCTGAAATTGTAAAAAATTTGTTCCTAATCGGTAATAATGATGGACAGACGAATTTGAAAATATCTAGTAATCCTAATGATCTTGTTAATCATAGAAATTTAATTAGAAGAAATTCTGAAGACGTTTTGGATCGTAATGATATAAAGCTTTTAGAGAGCTATATGAATAATGAAATTTTATTTAAGAAACTATTTTATCACGCTAGAAAGGTAATTGACAATAAATTTGCAGTAATTAGAGAAGAATATGTAGATGTACAAATTCCTAAAGTTAAAAGAGGAAATGGAAAAGATATTTTAGGAAAGAAACTGCAAGAAGATGCAGTTATAATTGGAGAAATAATAGCAAAAATTAATGATGTTTTAGATACATCTAAGGAAAATATTGAAGTTGATGTAATAAAAGAAAGTCTAGATGACAGAGTAATGACAGCAGGTAGTTTAGAAACAGAGGGAAATATCCAGAGAATTGCTGTAGCAAATCCTGTTGCAGCAAAATTATTAAGAATGAACATGAGATTTTTAATATTTAGTGAAATAATTAAAAGAGAAATTAAAGAAGTGGAAGAAAGATTCCCGTGAAGAAAATTTAATTTTTATAATAACTTTAATAGATTAAATAATATCAACTTTAAATATAGTAGTAATGGCTATAGTACATTTAGAAAAGGATATTATATAAATAATAATATTAGTAATAATAATAATGCTAGAAAACAATTTTTTCAGGAGGGAGGGGTTGCCAGTCGGAAAGTAGACCCCTTCAAAGTGTTTATTAGCCGTTTACCTGGAGAGCAAGAGGGAATTTAGAGGTAGGGATTTTTTGAAACGAGGAGGATCCAATTAGATCAGATTCAGAAAGACGTTCCCAAATCATACTATTGGAGTGGAGGAAGATTACGCCATTATATATGGAATTGGAAGAAAATTGATGTCCTACCATACGTAGGTTATGGTATTACTGCGAATTATAACAACAAAGAAAAGTCCTTCGATTATTGGAAGAAACAAAAAAAGTGGAGCGAATATCAGGGAAGCCCCAAAATCAAGCAGCATAAGACGAAATTGTGTGTGAATGATTGAAAACTGGATCAATAGAAAGATGTTCTTACAAGAACCTTATTTAGGTAAATCTTAAACATCTAGTTCCAAAACCCCGGGGGCAAATACAGGCTGGTAATGGATTGCATGAGAGTCAACAAATTTATGAAACATACCCATTTCAAAATGGAAGGAATACCGACTTTAAAAGATTTAGTTGAAAGGAACGAGTGTGCGATAACCTTCGATTTAACAGAGGCATACAATCATGTTCCTGTTCTTCATTTTATGAAAAATCTCCTAGAAATGTGTTGGAAGGAAGAAGCTTTTTGCTTCGTCCCTCAATCACATCAGTCTTTAATCCATCATTCAACCAAATCATTTACATCAAATCAGAGAGCGCAACAACAGTATAAAACATAAACAGAAAAACAGCAACGATAACGCTTTACTGAAGTCTGCTACGATTTATATCAGTAGCAACTACTTTAGGGTAACATTAATGGCATCACATATACCAGGGATTTACAAAGTTCATACGGATTGTCTGAGTCGTTTGGAATTGACAGGAGATTATCAAGTAGACAGAGATCTACTTTTCAATCTTCTAAAAAAGTGGAGAATATTTCAGGATGTGGATCTTTTTTTCACATCTACGACTAATTTAAGCAACAAATTTTACTCCGTAAGAAACACGGCAGGTCAATTGCTTTATTTTGGAAATGCAATGCATATCAGTTGGTTAAACATGACCCTGATTATTCATCCCCCAATCTCATTGATAAATAGGAGTTTGGAAAAATTTCTAAGAGAAGGAGAATTAGGAGTAGTAATATTACCGATTTAGAACAGACAGAGTTGGTCATCCACACTAGAGCCAATGACAGTAAAGCCAACGATATTGGAAAATTGTTCAAAGGTATTAATACCTGGAAAATTAATGAAGAAGTGGGAATTAAAGATTTTATTTGGAGACCTCGAGGTACATTTGATTCAGAATCCATGGAATAGGATAAATCAACACAATTTTCCTTTATGCATACAAAGATAATTACATTTGTCGGACTACGTGCAGTGTTAAAAGAATTAGTAAGTGTAGAAGGAATTTATCTGAATAAATCATGTTTAGAAAAGCTTTTACTAGAGGGACATTAAAATTTATGAGTTTAAATGAAGACCAAATACAAAATTTTTATAATGGTTGGAATCCTAATACCCAAAGATTATATTTTAATGGTTGGGGATATTTTGCCTACATTTATTAGAAGGTATTTGTGAGAATATCTTTGATTTAGAATTTAAAGATGAATTGGATTGGTTTTATAGACAATTTTTACAATGATGATTTAATATTAGTGGTATTAGAAATATTAAATCTGCCGTTAACATGTGGTATAAATTAATTTTACATTATGATCCTTTGAAGGATACAATGAATCATATGTTATCTAGAGGCTTCTTGAGGAAGATAAAGTCTTATTATTTGAATTTTGGCAAAGAA
>JAISRA010000085.1 GCA_031273885.1 Endomicrobium sp. | reverse complement strand
GTGAGACTTTTGCACCTATATACTTAAATGCAACTATATCGTATCCGCCCAAAACAATGTAATACGATAAAGCTAAAAACAAAGCTGTTGTAATTTTAAACATTGATATGGCTTTCAACGCGTTTATAATATCAGTATAATTAAAATTTTTTAACTGATTATGAAGTATTGTTAACGCTCCTATAAAAACTAAAAAACCCAAAGGAACGAAAATAAATTTCACCCATTTTTTCATTTTATATCAACCCTCTGTAACAAAAGAATTATCCGCAAACATCCTGCCAATATCCCCGGCATACTGCTAAATCGCGCATTTCATTTTTTGCGCACAATAGAAAAAACTTTTTTTGCTCTGAAAAACTTGTCGCGATTTTTTTTATATACCGTTGGCAAATTCTATAATATATGTCAGAAAAAATAAAGCGCAACTATCTTAAAAGTCTTGCCGGGTTTTATTAAAAACAAATTTATAATCCTCATTTTCAAAACCTATGCGGTTTACACCCGGCAATCAATTCCCGTCAAACACGTTTGAGAGAAATAAAAAGATTAAAAAAGCCTTATCTAATAAGAAGTTGAATAAAGCTTCGGAAAATCAGAAGGGTTATAAAACCGCAGCAGATTCAACATTAAAACATAGTTTTGTATATTGTATAATAACATTTATGAAAAACAATCCTACCCCTATACCTATCAATTTTTTAGAAACGCCTGTCGATAATTCCAGTACAGTTGCAGGCTTAAAAGATTTTTGGAAAAAAGTTTTGCCGCTTATTGAAAACAGAGAAAAACACTTTTATGAAGTATGGGAAAACGGAACAGATGAAGAGATTTTTATGGAGCTTGTATTTTGCCTCTTCACTCCGCAAAGTAAAGCAGTATCCTGCTGGGCTGCAGTAAATGATTTGGTTAACAAAAATATGATGTTTGATGCAACGGATAAAGATATAGCCAAAGTAATTACACAGGTGAGATTCAGAAATAATAAAGCGATACATGTAGTTAAGGCAAGGGAGTTTTTTACAATCGGCGGTAAAATAAAAATAAAAGAGAAACTTAAATCTTTTAAAGATATTTATGAACTTAGAAAATGGCTTATAAAAAATATCAAGGGGTTCGGATATAAAGAGGCCGGGCATTTTCTTAGAAACATAGGGCTAGGCAAAGATCTGGCAATATTGGACAGACATATATTAAAAAACCTTAAGCTTTTTGGCGCAATAAAAGAATTTCCCAAAACACTTACTACAAAAACATATTTGGAAACAGAAAAGCAAATGCAGGATTTTTCACAAAACATAGGGATTCCTATATCTCATTTAGACATGTTGTTTTGGTGCAAAAACACAGGCGGAATTTTTAAATAAAAAAAAGGATTTAAAGAGAAAGTATCCGGAATATTAAGGAAAATGAAATCTTACACAAAAATACTGTTATATTTTTATAACACAGGATTGTACTCGTACACCAAGGGCTCTATTACATCTACGCCTTTTCTATACATATTGGCAAACATATATTTTGAAACCGAAAACATTGTCAAAACATCAGCCATGGCTCTATGACTTAATTTTACTTCCACGTCTAAAGCAGCCGCTATGCTCCCCAGTTTGTTTGAATCAAAACTGAAATAATGCCTTGCAAGCTTCAATGTATCTATATAGCAAATACTTCTTATAGGAATCCCCGCTTGATAAAGTTCTCCCAGAACAAAAAGCAAATCAAAAGAAGCATTATGGCAAACAACCGTATTATCTTCAATAAAAGAGAGTATGTCTTTTGCAATGTCATTAAAAAACGGACAATCTTTGACCATATCGTCATAAATAGAATGAATTTTTGAACACTCCAAAGGTATAGATTGTCCGGGATTTATAAGGCGTTCATATCTTTCTTCAACGTTATTGCATACTTTAAGCATTGCAATTTCAACTATTTTTGCGCCTTTCAGCGGATCGAGCCCCGTGGTTTCAACATCTAAAAAAACCAAATTGTCAGGCGATTTTGTAAAAAGCGGTTTTGTAACAGATTTATATTTCATTTTATTTTTATTATTCCGCCGATTTTTGTGCCATTTGTTTTTTGCCACCCTTCGCTCTTTAAGATTTTTATAACGTCTTGCGCATTTTTTTCACTGGAGTGCACTATATACAGCTCGACATTTTTGTCCTGATTTGAAAGCCACTTTTGCAAACGGTTTAAATTTGCATGGTCGGAAAAAACGTCATACTTCTTTATTTTTGCCATGCTTTTCAAACCGGAATGCGTCCTTTTATTATTAAGAAGAAGCCCAGCATTACTTCCCGGACTTACATAATTTACTATCATGATAAAAACATTTTGCCTTCCGATCATTTTTGGCAAGAGCTGTTCTGATTTTCCTCTATCCATATCGCCGCTTGCAGAAATCAAAATCATCGGCGCGGCATAATTTCTTAACATCTGCAGCTTTGCGCCTTCGGGAAGGATTGTCCCTTCCTGATACACTTCTTTCAAAAACCAATC
>JAISRA010000044.1 GCA_031273885.1 Endomicrobium sp. | reverse complement strand
AAAATATGTTTTCGCTAATCCTTATATGTGGTTTATAGCAATAGCCGCAACATTCATGTATTTCATTCGTTTTGCTATAGTTGATTGGAACGTCATATTCATGGTAGAAAGAGGTATAGAAAATGGACGTGCCGCGCGCTTACTGATATTTATGCCACTAATAGGTATTTTAGGTGGCATATCGGCTGGTTGGATTTCTGATAGATTTTTCAAGGGTCGTTGTGTACCAATAAGTCTGATATACTTAGTTTGCTTAGCTTTTAGCATATGGGGTATGTACCATTTCACTGATTCGCAAACACCATGGTGGATTATAGCTGCGTTTCTTGCTTTAGTTGGCTTTTTTATAGATGGACCACAAAGTGTTGCAGCAGGAGTGTTGGTGACTCGTATCACAGCGCAGGAATCTGTAGGTACTGCTGTTGGCTTTGTAGGAGCGTTTGAGTACATAGGAGCGTTTTTTTCAGGTATTGGTGTGTCTTGGTTAACTGAAAAGTTTGGTTGGTGCGGTTTGTTTGTAGTTTGCGGAATATCATGCTTAGTGGCAATAGTATTCATTGCTTTGACGTGGAATAGAGAATCTACAAATAACAAAAAGTTGTTCAACTGATAAATAAAGTTTGGTTGCTAAGAGTTGAAAATAAATATTTTATGGAAATAAGAAAGGGGTGAGAGTGATGAAAGTTTATCCTTTTAAATTTGTGCCTGTTTTAAAAGAAATCATCTGGGGAGGTAGTAAATTAAAAAGTTATTATAACAAACAAACTTTGTCTGATTCTGTAGGTGAGTCATGGGAGCTTAGTGGCATTAATGATAGTGTGTCGATAATTTCCAATGGAAAATTCAAAGGGAGTTCGCTGACAGAAATTCTTAAAATAAACGCTGTTGAAATAATGGGTGAAGGACTCGCAAAAAAATTCGGCACCGAATTCCCACTTTTAGTTAAACTTATTGATGCACAGAAAGATTTGTCTGTACAAGTGCATCCAAACGATGAGCTTGCCAAAAAACGCCATAATAGTTTAGGCAAAACTGAAATGTGGTATATACTTCAAAGTGAACCCGGGGCAAAATTGGTGTCAGGCTTCAAAAAAAATTTTTCTAAAGAAGAGTATGTACGTAGAATTGAAGATAATACAGTAGAGGATGCTCTTGCTTATTATATGGTTAAACCCGGGGATGCATTTTTTATTCCGGCAGGCCTTGTACATGCTATAGGATCAGGTATAGTTTTGGCAGAAATTCAGCAATCATCAAACATAACATATCGCATTTATGATTATAATCGCAAAGATAAAGATGGCAATCCTAGGCAGCTGCACACGCAAGAATCCATTGTTGCTGTTGATTTTGCTACAAAAGGAGGGCCCGTTGTTCCGTCTAAAATTAGAGATGGCGTCGAGCGCGTGGCTACATGCGAATATTTTACAGTTCAAACAATAGATTTATTTACTACAAAAGAATACGGTAAAAAGGATTTTCAAGAAATTAATTCCTTTATTATTTTAATGTGTCTCGAAGGAGAAGCTCTGCTAAATTGTGAGAAAGGAATAGAAAAGATGATCAAGGGAGAAACTGTTTTAGTGCCGTTTGTTTTAAAAAACAGTTTATCCATAAGTGGCAATGCGAAACTTTTGGAAGCTTATATTTAAAATTCTGTAACAAAAATTATTACGTAACAGGTTATTAAAAGCTTAGTTGATTTGTAGTATTTGATTTAAGTTAGTGTGTGAAAAAGAATAGAAAGAAAATATTAATTGAGTTTATAAGAAATATAGCAGTTTAAATATATGTATATTGCAAAATAATTATTTCAGTTTTTCCAACAGAAAGTCTTGTTAAAAACATTGAGAAAAAAGTATGTACTTGTGTTGTGTTGAAATATATATGTACAGTTTTTAATTATTTCATAAAACATGAAAAAAGAAATAATTCTAAAACAAACTTTAAATAGAATTATTTACACAACCAGTGTCGATAGTGTAAAAAATTGATGAGTAAGCATAAATATATGAAGAGACGAAGAACAAATGAAGTATTTGTTATGTTGTTATGGTTATGATTGGGTGCTGTAAAGAGCGAAATTAACATAGACTTATGTTGTTTAGCGATAATAAAGATCGGAGGCGTAAATGAAATACTAATATTTTTTGTTGACATCTGTGGACAATTAATTTAATAATATAAGTAGTACTAAGAATCCTCTATAAATTGCAATATTATGAGCTCAGTTACACTCAAACTTCTCAACTTTGTTTTTGCAGTTAAAGTCTATTAACTTTTAAAATACATCTATTATTTGTTTTGTAATATTTGTCACGGCTAGATTGTGTTTTCACAAACACCCAGAATAACTGAATGGTTTTGCCAATAAACCTTATTTTCATATATAAACAAAATACCATAAAAAGATAAACAAAAACTATTGTAAAAACAAACCGACACCATTAAAACCTTTCCATTTCAATTCCATAATTTTCTGACCGTTTATTATCATATCATTAAATGATTATGTAGGTTGTTTGCTATTGCGCACAATTTTAAGAAAAATTCCAAAAAATTTTAGCTGAGCAATGTTATAAAACTAAAATTCATTTTAAATTTTTCCCCCTATAACTTGATAATTTTTAAAAAACTGGGAAAATCGTACTTTTTGATTTTGAAAAATAGTTATCAGCTAAAAAATATGATTAAAGACCATAGTTATAAATTAAATTATATATGTTAAATTTAAAAAATGTAAAACTAAACAAAGTAAGTTGACTCTAACTAGCTCACATAAGAAATATAATACTAGCCTAGAAAATGAAAACAACAAGCAATATACATATGATGTATGATGGAGTTGAAAAAGATTAATCAGCACATTTATTGCTTTGTTGAATCCTTCCAAAGTAAGTAATTTATAGGTTTTTATCAATACTTTACTTTCAATAATTCGATCAGTAGTGCCAAAAATACAAAAAGCTATATAACACATATATTATAACACCGTACATTACCTTTTAAAATTTGGTTGAAGATGTAATTTAAGTAAATATGAAGAATTTGTTTTTACATGGAATAATAAAGTTATTCTCTTGACTTGTTAACAATGAGTGAATATGTTTTAGATAAGAGAGAGATGTAGCAATTCTTGAGCGTTGGCTGAGGAAATTACAAAATCAAGTGAAATAGAATAGAAATAAAATTCGTAACAGGTTAATTCAAGTATTATACCATACAGTTTTATATAAATTTTGATAATTTGATAATATTTATGGTGCAGTTCAAAAATATGAAAAAAGACTTAGCTTGATAGACTGTTTTATGACGTGCTGTTTTTTCCTACGGGATACAGAGGTTTAATTAAAATAAGAGTGGCATAGTTTAGAACTGATGAAGAAAAGTTCTTGTTTCAAATAAAAAAACAGAAATGGTATATATATAGTTCCAAAACCTGAACTTGTACCTGTCATGACGAATTTTTTGAGTTGGTTTAACGACAATAAAAATGTTACTCCTATGACGCTAATGGAAGGATCGCAAGAGTGATGACTGATTTTGTTTTGTCGAAAGCAGAAAATAGCTATTTATTTTTATTTTATGGCTTTGCAGATACAAAAAGAAAGAAAAGATCATTATATAGATTTGAGTTAATTGTTATATTATAGGAACACTTGATATTATTGCTTGGCTAAAGTGTTTTTTTGAATGTTTAGTCAGAGCTATTAAAAATTCCAATAAAATTATTGCAATAGTTTTAAAAAGGTTGAATTTTGGCAAAAAAGACAGGGTAAGAATATTGAAATAACTTTCAAATTATAATGGTGTTAAGAATCGTCAATCCTGCTGACAGAGGCTAGAATGCCATTTAAAATAGTAAAGTTATTATAGAGTTTTTAAATGCAAGAAAGAATAGTAAAAAGAAAGATCACAGCTATAGCTAATTTGTTTGCTATGTGTAACAGTGAACATTACATTAGGAGTCATATAGGAAATTTCATCTTATATAAATGTAGCTTTTGTTGCGGTCAAAGTCGGAACGGAAAAGTGCTTCTTAAATATTATTTAAAAATATGTGGAATTATAAATGGTGAAAAATAAAAAAAAATATGTATCAAATATAATGAAGGTTTTAGAGAAAAATTTTGGACATGTGAAATGTGCACTTAATTTTTCAACCACTTTTGAACTTCTTGTAGCTGTAATTTTATCTGCACAGTGTACCGATGAAAGAGTTAACAAGGTAACAGAGAATCTTTTTAATATATATAAGAATATAAAAGATTATGCTAGTGCTGATATTTTAGAATTTGAAAATCATATAAGATCTGTAGGTTTTTTTAGAAATAAAGCTAAAAATATTATTATGTCTGCTCAGTTAGTAATAGACGTTTACAACGGTCTTGTTCCCCAAACTATGGAGGAACTTCTAAAGCTTCCTGGTGTTGCAAGAAAAACAGCAAGTGTTGTTTTGGGCATAGGTTTCGGTAAAATGGAGGGAATTGCTGTCGATACACATGTCATAAGAATTTCTAATTTGTTAAAGCTTACAGAACACGGCAATCCTATGAAAATTGAAATAGATTTAATGAAAATAGTTCCAAAGGAATATTGGGTAAAGTTTTCTTCTTATATACAAACTTTGGGTAGAAGAGTTTGTAAAGCAAAAAATCCAAATCATGCAATTTGCCCCATTAATAAGATTTTTCCGCTAGCGGGCAAGTAGTATAGTAGTGTTAATTGAACTTTAATGTAATATTTTATACAATTAGAGGGGCATGAATATAAATACAAAAGGTACACTTATCAGTCTTGCGCTCGAAGAAGACGGAGTTTTTAATGATGTTACCACCAAAGAATTTATCCCAAAAGATAAACAAGCCAAAGCGGTGTTAATTGCAAATAAATCTGGGATTCTTTGTGGCACGGATATCTTTATGCAAGTTTTTAAAACTATAGATGAGAGGTGTGAGACGTTTCTTATAATGAGAGATTGTTCGAAACTTAAACAAGGCGATAAGATTTTGGAAGTTATGGGTCCTGCATGGGCGATTTTATCAGGAGAAAGAACGGCTCTTAATTTTTTACAACACATGTCAGGAATTGCAACTGTAACAAATAAGTTCGTAACATCCATAAATAACGGTAAAACAAAAATATACGATACGAGAAAAACGATTCCTGGGTATAGAGAACTTGCGAAATATGCAGTAAGATGTGGTGGTGGTACAAATCACAGAACAGGGCTTTTTGATATGGTTCTTATAAAAGACAATCACTTAAAGTTTATAAAAAATTTGACGACAGAGACAACAGCATTTAGAAAAAAATATATAAATATTCCTATTGAAGTAGAATGTGAGAATATAAATGAAGTTGAGCGTGCTTTGGATGCAAAAGTTGATGTTATAATGCTTGATAATACTTCTTTTGAAAATACAAAAACTATGATCAACCTTATAAGAAACGCTTCCACAAAAAAGTATAAACCTGAAATAGAAATTTCTGGAGGTGTAACTCCAAAAACTGCAAAAGCGTTTGCAAAACTTGATGCAGATAGAATATCTATAGGAATGCTTACACATTCTGCTTCGGCTTTAGATCTCACGCTTGAGATAACAATAGGGTGATTATGAATATTATTGAAATTCTCTCTTCACAGAAGTGTATTCACGGAAATGAAATAGGTAGAATTCTTGGAATATCAGAAGCTGACGTACATAAGCAAATCAATTCACTAAAACAAATTGGTTACACAATAAAATCTTCTTCACAAGGGTATAAACTTGTAAAGGGTGTTTCACTTTTTAATGAGTATGAAATAGAAGCGAAATTAAAGAAGCGGTTAGATGTATGTAAAACAATAAAATATTATAAAGAACTGTCATCGACACAGATTTCTGTTAAAGAACTAGCGGAAAAAGGTTTTGAAGAAGGTGTTGTTGTTGTTGCAGAGACACAGACAAGTGGTTACGGGCGACATAAAAGATTTTGGAGTTCAAATGTTGGCGGTTTGTGGTTTTCTATACTTTTAAAACCGTCAATAGGTCTTGGTGAAGCATCTAAACTGGCTTTGCTGTTGAGCATTGTCTTAAATATAACACTTGAAAAAGATTATGGAATTAGTTCTCGAATAAAATGGCCTAATGATGTCCTTGTTCTAGGCAAGAAACTTGCTGGAATAATAGTAGAAATTTCTGCGGAACAGGATATGATAAAGTGGGTTGTTGCGGGGATAGGTATAAATATTAATAATAGTTTGCCGGAAGATTTAGAAAATATTTCTATTACTTTAAAATCAGTTTTAAAAAAAGAAGTGGACAGAGCAGAGTTTATGATAGCATTTCTAACAAACTTTGAAAATTTATATTTGAATTTTCAAAAAATAGGATTTAAACAGTTTTTAGAAAAATACAATAGTGAAATTGCATATAAAAATAAAAAAGTGAGTGTTGTCAATACCGGACGCAAGGAAATAATAGGCGTAAATTTGGGAATAGATGAAGAAGGGGGACTTATTATTAAAACTTCAAATGGGATTGAAAAAATAATATCTGGAACTTTAAGGCAAATCGGTGAATAAAGTTCATGAATATAAGACAAATTAAATTATTTTTCTGTATTCTTTTTGCTTCAGATATTTTAACAGGCTGTATTATTTCATATCTTGTCAATTTGTTAACAGGTGTCATTACGGCATCTATTATTCTCATTTTAAACGTAATTGTTTATTCTATAATTCTAAAAGCAGATAAGGCGGGTCGAAATGGAGCGAAGTAAAAAAGCAGTTATGTACAAGTATATGTTTTTAGTTTCAACTGTTTCAGGGGCTGTGGGAATATATTTTCTTTACAAACAAGTTGTTATTTTAGGTTGGATGTTAACATGTGTATGGGCAGTTCTTGCTGTTTTAGTTAGAATTTTAATAATAAGAGATAAAAAGCTGATAAAAAACAAAGGATGTGAACGGATCCTAGAGGAGGAAATGTAGAATGGAATTATTTAAAATGGCAAAGGAAGCAATGACTATGAGAAGCAAGTTGAGTGAAATGGATAAAAAACTAAAAGCTCAGGTTGTCGAAGTTGAATATAAAGGAATCAAAATACGGGTGAATGCTAAAAATGAATTTTTGAGTTTAGATATTCCTGAAGATTTGCTTAAGGAAAAAAAAGATAAAATAGAAAAATTTATCTTGTCAGCTTTTGACGAAGCTAGTAAAAAAGCTCATGTTGTTATGGCAGAGGAAGCTAAAAAATTAACCGATGGAATGAAAATTCCAGGATTAAATTAAATTATAATATCAAAATTAGAGACAATAAATAGGTTTGGACCCAGATTTGTTATTGTACTTTGGCTTTAGTTGGCACAGTGCTAAAATTTTTATTTAATGGAATTCATCCACAATGTTATTAAGGTCACCAAGCCATTAACGTTGTGGCTGTAGACAAAATCTCAAAACAGGCAAGCAGTTTAAAACATGTGCATATAGAAATATAGAAACTGTAAATGTTTGCAAGAAATCCGTAATCAGTAAATAGTAATTAAAAATTCATTTAAAAATTCCGCCTGTGCTTTTACACCAGAATAGCATGTCTAAATGAGACATTGGAATGTTTATTTGTTTAG
>JAISRA010000120.1 GCA_031273885.1 Endomicrobium sp. | reverse complement strand
GTAAACAGGGAATTGATCTAATTTGATAACTCTTTCTTTGATGTGGCATTTGATAAGTTTAAATTAATACGATTTCCGTTCGATAAAGTCGTTATTAAAATAGCTAATTGATCAATATTTTGTTAATTCAAAAAAAAACGCCCTGAAGAGGAATTGAACCTCCAGCCTTATCCTTAGGACGGATCTGCTCTATCCAATTAAGCTACCAGGGCGCAATAGTTGCTATTAAATTTAATAAAACATGACAAGAGAGGAAACAGGACTATATAAAAAGTTTCAATTTTTTATTTTCGAAACAATACTTTCTCTACAGAAATCAAACTGCAATTCAAAAAACTACCCCCTAAAACACAGATCTTACAGTATTTTATGGCTTTAAAATAAATTAAATTTTAAAATTTAAAGGCATTTTTCGTATTCTCCAAAAACGTCGGGGCGACTGGACTTGAACCAGCGACCTCACGGCCCCGAACCGAGCGCTCTAGCCAGCTGAGCTACGCCCCGCGTGATATATTTTACTTACACCTCAATTATCTACTTTATCTATAATACTAACTTAGAGATACATGCTAAAAGCTATTCTATTTTATCTTTATAATTTTATTATTTTTGTCGACAAAAATAATTTTTGGCTTTATAGGTTTATCTGAAAGTGTAAATCCCATTATTATCACTTCTTCTCCATTTTTTATAAGATGAGCTGCCGCTCCATTCATACAAATAACCCCAGAACTAGCCTTTCCCGGCATTATATAAGTTTCCAACCGCTCGCCCGATGTATTTGAAACAACAAGAACTTTTTCTCCTATCCAAAAACCTGCTTTATCACAAAGATCCATATCTATTGTTATACTTCCTTTATATTGCAAGTTTGCTTCTGTTACTGTAGCTTTAAATATCTTAGAACTTAAAACAAACCTCATTTTAAATACCTCCATAAAACTACTTATTATTTTTTAGCATCATTCTTTATTTATAGTAACAACTCTTTGTGGAAGTGGAATTTCTATTTTTTCTTCATCCAACTTTTTATAAAGATTTTTTAATACTTCACTTTGCATAAAAGCTTTTGCATAAATATTTTTTACTCTGAAAAACAAAGTGAAATTTATAGAAGAGTCTGCAAAATCTTTAAACAGTACAACAGGAACATAAGTTTTTACAGAATCTCCACACTTGTCTATCATTTCCTGAGCTGCAAGTTTTGCAATCTTTTCTACGCATTCCAAATCGCTACCATAAGCTACTCCACAACTTACAGAGGCAGTGACTTCAGCTTTTTTAAACTGAAAACTTGTTACTACTGAGGATAATACTTTACTATTGGGAATTGTAATAACAGCATTAGACAGCTCTCGTATAAGTGTTGTTCTCCAGTTAACTTCAATTACCGTTCCTTCTTGTCCCGAATCAAGCCTTATATAATCATCCATTGAAATTTGTTTACTTGCAAGAATATTTATTCCGGCAAGAAAATTAGCAAGGGTATCCTTAAGAGCAAAAGCTAACGATACTGTGCCTATTCCCAACGTTGTCAAAATAGGCGTCAACTTTATACCGGCCTGATTTAATATTAATATTAAACCAAAGAAAGTTATACTAAACTTTATTATATTTGACCCAATTTTTTCATGAACCAACTTACGAAAAAATCTTGAAACAACTGAAGCAACTAAAACAACTACAGAGAAAGCGAATACGCCGCAAAAAAACTTATGAACAACTATATTCACAACATTTACCGGTGCTTTTAACAAAGCAACATATAAAGCTATGAGAAAAAACCAAAAAGAAATATAACTGCTAGACACTACAATAATCCTGCTGTCTAGAACAAACCCAGTTTTCGCCAACATACTTTGAATAAATTTTGCAACATATTTTTTAAATAAAAAACCAATAAAAAATATAATAATAAACAACAATATGCTTTCCAGCCATAACCTAAAATTTTTAAAAAAAGTTTGACTTAACAATAATGTTATCATTTTTTTTCTTTTTGGATTTTCAGCTTCTTCCTGACACTTAATGCAATATCTTGTCCATGAAATTGCTCTTAATCTTTCTACCGGAATAATGTTATTGCAACACTCGCATTGACCATAGACACCTTTTTCTATTTTAGCTAGAGCATCATTTATGGCACTTAAAGTTATCTTGTCGTTTGCAGCAAGTTCAAAATACATTTCCTTTTCACTATTTTGGCTTGCTGTATCTATTTCATCGCCAACATTAGTATCTACTAAATCGGTGCTTATTCCTCTTTGAATATTAATAGTTTTATTTAAAAACTCAGTTTTTTTCTGTATTAAGATTTTCTTAAAGCTTGCTAAATTTTTCTTATTCATTATTTCCTCCATTAATTTGCAAAAACTTTTATTGTCCTTAACATTCTTGTACTCTGATCACTTACTCTTAATATCTTTGACTCTTCTCACACAATTCTTTCACCTGGAATCACGACAGAGATACAGAATAGATCTCTATTCAAACTTATTTTTTTGTATTGCTTAAAAGAGATATTTCTCCAATTTAGAGTTCATTAAGTTCATACCTATTTTTGTGCTTGTCATAATATTTTTTGCTTATACACCTTCAAAGTCTTTAAAAAATCTTTACATCTAACTTATTCGAACCTTCGCTTCCAATAACAATCAAATTAAACAAATCAGCGACACTCTGCATTTTATATCAATTAAAATTAAAAATTCTTGCCTTCTTGCCAAATCAGCAGTCATATTGTGTCAAATAATTGGACTTGCCATACGAAACATCGAAACTATTCTTTCTACTCTATTTTAAAATCAACAACTTTGTTTAATTATGTAACTAAACCCGTTATATAACTCTAGGGCCTGTGACAAATACGACCTTAACCTTCGGATATATGGTCCAAAAACATACTTGATTGCAAGTTCACTAAAATCAAGACTAAGTTCACAATCCTAATTACTACAATTGCTTTATGACAGTTCATTGATACTATTACACAAAAGCGCCAAAATTCATGGACTGCACATATTGTCTTTATGTTCTACTACGTATATGATCTTGAGTCTTTTTTACATGTCCCAAAATCTTGTGAAAATCTACTTCCTCAAAAACATGCCCGGTAGAAGACTCGAACTTCTGACCCCTTCCATGTCAAGGAAGTACTCTAACCAACTGAGCTAACCGGGCTGTATACAAATTCCTGTAATTGTGAAATAGGTGCGGGCCGGAATTGAACCGGCGAATAACAGTTTTGCAGACTGCTCCCTTACCACTTGGGTACCGCACCACTCAAACAGCGTATGAGTATATTAAAATAGCACAGTATAAGTCAACACTCTGAAGTATACAGTATATCAGATTTCAGAGGATCTATTTTAAATGTAATTCTAAGACACTACTCCATACGTACATTTTAGCGTTATAACCAGACTAAAAACTACATTTTTGCTATCGACTAAAATTTCTTGGGAATTTCAATAATTTTTCTCTTTCGGCTCTCATGGTCAATCAAAACTGCAATCTTTAGTACTTTATCAAAAATCTCTCAAATGGAGAAAGCATAACGACAAATTGCCAAACAAATAAAACTATTGTTTTAACCCATCTTCCTCAAGATTTTATTGCCGTACAGGTCATACCCAAGACTTCTTTAGCTAGTCGCCGCTATCTCGCATATCTCGAGCATTTCTTAATATTTTTTAATAAATTTTCAATTATACATTCCAAAGTTGCCATATCATTTGAATCATTCATTATCGTGATATTGCTCATATTTGCCGTTTTGCTTAACTGCTGTCCAGGACCACTCGTTTGAGATTCTTTTTTTTCGAGTTCAATAAATCTTTCTAATGTCACAGGATCGCCTGGTCTTTTTCTTTTCTGCATTCTTTCAAAACGTATGTGTTGAGGCGCATCAACATTTACTAAAACAAAATCTTCTCTTTCTCTCAACGCATTAACTTCACAAGAATGTCTCAGAGAAGTTATGCAATATTTACCGCCCAAAATGATTTTTTCTTAAACCTTTTTTACAAGAACTTCGTTTCCGTTTTCTTCCCTTAGTTTGCTTCCAAATACCATGAGATTTTCTCTAGTAGGCTCAATTCTTTCCTTTCTCATTATTTCTCTTATAACATCAGATAACGAAAAATGTTTATAACCGTGTTTTTCGCAAATATAATTTGCTATAGTATCCTTACCTGAACAACAAGAACCCGTCAAACCTATAATCATAAAAAACTCACAGAAAATACTTCTAAAAATTAAAAAAATACGACCTTTTTGAAAGGTCGCTAAATTTTCTTTTATTTTTTACTTATTGCGGGGGCAGGATTTGAACCTGCGACCTTCAGGTTATGAGCCTGACGAGCTACCGTACTGCTCCACCCCGCGAATCTTTAAAAACTTTGTAGCAGCTTACCAATTATTTATTTATTTGTCAAGAGCCGCAACCAACTACTGCAGATATTTATTTTTTAGCTGCTCTTCGGTATAATCGATCATTCTCTTTTCAGATCTTCCGGTTATTTTACGGAAAAAATGTCTTATCCTTTCCATATACTCAAAAGCTGCAGGAACAACAATTAATGTAAGAATAGTAGAACTTATCACTCCGCCTATTACAATAATCCCCATACCTTTTCTGAACTGTCCTACTTCGCTAAGACCTAAAGCTGTTGGAAGCATACCTGCAATAAGTGCAAAAGATGTCATAAGTATAGGACGCAACCTCACAGTTCCTGCTACTATTATAGCATCGCCTATATTTAAACCGTTACGCATCTGTTGCTGTATGTAATCTACCAATAAAATCGAATTTTTAGCAACAATACCAAGCAGCATTATCATACCTATTAGTGTAAACATATCAATCGACTGACCTGATGCTAATAAAGCGATGATACCTCCTATGATTGCAAGAGGAAGAGCCATCATAATTGTAAACGGAGTTATAACAGATTCATATAAACTTGCAAGAACCATAAATATAAATATCAAAGAAAGTG
>JAISRA010000118.1 GCA_031273885.1 Endomicrobium sp. | reverse complement strand
AACGTGCTGCAAGGGGAATAATTTATTCTGCCGATAACACTGTTCTTGCGGAAAGTAAACCTACCTATATTATTTTGCACCACTCTTTTGACAAATATTTAAAACCTTCAGACCAAATTGTCAAAGAATTAAGTAAAATTTTGGGAAGGAAAATAGCTCCGATTGACGAAAGCAGAAGATATGGAAAAGTTGTAAAATTAAAAGATAATCTCTCAATAGAAGATATGTTTAAGATACAAGAAAAAAAGATAAGTTTAAAAGATATTTCTGTTGTAAAAGAGCCGCGCAGGATTTATTATTACCCACAAGCCACAAGCCATATAGTAGGTTATATTGGCAAAATAGGTGCTGATGAAATTGAAGATTTATCCGAACGGGGTTATAAAATGGAAGATTATATTGGCAGGGGCGGTATAGAGCAAGCCTATGATGAATATCTTCATGGAAAAAATGGTGGATGGCAAATAGAAGTAAACGCAAAAGGCTATAGGGTAAAAGCATTTGAGTACATTGCGCCCGAGGTGGGAGCAAGCATTTACTCGACAATAGATTTAAAGCTTCAGCAAATCGCTTACGAGACTTTAAAGAACAGTGCTACGGGCATGGGAGCGGTAGTGGTGCTCGATGCAAAAACAGGTGCTGTAAAAGCGCTAGTTTCATGTCCAGGGTTTGACGCAAATACTGCTGGAAGCAGAGAATTTGGCAAATATCTAGAAGATAAAACTCTACCTCTTTTTAATAGGGCGCTTCAAGCCCTTTATCCTCCAGGATCCGTATTTAAGATAATAACGTTTGCCGCTGCAATGGATATTAAAAAAATCGATCCGTCAGAAACATTACATTGTGCCGGCACTTTTGAACTTGGAAAAAGACATTATATTTGCTGGTATAGGTCTGGACATAGCAAACTAAATCTTATTTCCGCAATGGCGCAGTCGTGTAATATTTATTTTTATCAATTAGGATTAAAACTCGGTATAAGAAATCTTGAAAAATATGCTAAAAAGTTTTATCTTGATCATAAAACGGGGATAGATTTGCCTAACGAAAAAAAAGGGTTTATTCCTAATCCGGAATGGAAAAACTCAAAATTAAAAATGCCGTGGTTTCAAGGTGATACTATTATATTTGCAATAGGACAGGGTGCGCTTTGTGTGACTCCGCTTCAAATGGCGTGTATGATATCTGTCGTTGCAAATAATGGTGTATATCGCAAGCCCTATATAGTTGAAAAAGTAGTGGATTTTAACGGCAATGAAGTTTATAAGTGCAGATTAGAATTTGATAATAAATTGGAATTGTCAGATGAAACATGGAAATTGTTACATCAAGCTCTTACGGAAACAGTTGAAAACGGCACCGGAAGAAAATGTAAAATTCCAGGAATTAAAATTGCCGGTAAAACCGGGACAGCCCAAAATCCGCAAGGAAAAGACCATGCTTGGTTTGTTTCTTATGCGCCGGTTGATGATCCCGAAATTGCAATTGCGGTTATTGTTGAACACGGCGGTGGCGGTGGACTCAATGCTGTACCTATCTGTAGAAAAATTTATGAGGCTTACTTTTCAAAAGAAGAGAACAAGGGAATTAAGCAGTGATTAACAAAAAGATTTTTTTTCAGCGCCTTATTTCTAATATAGACTTGGCACTTGCTCTCGTAATTTTGGTTTTAATGTTTATAAGTTTTACCGCTATATATTCTGCAGGGGTTAATTTTGGACTATCGTTTAAATATATTTCGGTGCAATGTTTAGCGTCAGGAATGGGGTTTATATGTCTTCTGTTTCTTGCGAGTTTTAATTATCAGTATTATAAACATCTCAACAAGGTTATATATGTGCTGTCTTTGGTTCTTCTGATTGCAGTGTTGATTTTTGGATCAGTTAAAAGAGGAACAAAAGGTTGGTTTGATTTTGGGATCATTTCTTTTCAGCCCGTAGAAATTGCAAAAATAATGTTTATTTTAGTGTTTAGTTCATTTATTGATGCAAAGGCAAAAAAAATAAAAAAAGCTTCTTTTTTCATTTCGACATTTGCAATACTTGCTGGGCACTTAATGCTTATAATGATGCAGCCTGATTTTTCTTCCACACTTTCTTATTTTCCAGTTACTTTAATTCTTCTTTTTATCGTAGGCGTAGAGCCTTTCTTGCTTTTATGTATTATAATTATCGGTGGACTTGCAGTAGGAATTCCTCTTTTAAAAACATTCTTAGACATGCAGATTAATTTTTTACAAGATAAAACATTTTTAACTAATATTGCAACCTGCTTGAGAATTGGCTGGTGCAGTGGTTATATACTTGTTGCGGTGTTGTTTTTGATAATGTGTTCATGGGGGATCTTATGGAAATTTAGAATTAAAATTTCGCTTATTTATCCGATTGTTTTATGTGGAGCAATATTGCTTGGCTGTGCAGTATCTATTACCGTAGAAAAATCATTAAAAAATTACCAAAGGAAAAGACTTGTAGTATTTTTAAATCCCAAAATTGATCCCAGAGGTTCAGGCTACAATATAATACAGTCTAAAATAGCTATAGGTTCAGGGAGATTTACAGGAAAGGGTTTTAAAAAAGGAACACAAACTCAACTTGGTTTTCTCCCAGAACAGCATACGGACTTTATTTTTTCCGTTATCGGAGAAGAAGGAGGGTGGATTATGGCTCAGCTTACTATTCTTTTCTATTCTCTTTTTATTTGGCGTGCGCTTGCAATAGCGAAAGAATCTCGTGACAGGTATGGATCTCTTGTAGCTACAGGGCTTGCCACAATGTTTGCATTCTATGCTGTAATAAATATAGGCATGGTTATGGGTATGATGCCTGTAACAGGAATGCCGCTACTCCTACTTTCTTACGGAGGCTCGTCAATATTTTCATCGTTGTGCGCTATTGGTATTTTATGTTCTATTCACATAAGAAAGCATACTTATTTCTAATTTGTAGACCATATAAGCAGGATAACTTTCAGAAATTTAAAATAAAAAGAATATTATATTTGCAAATATAGTTTGAAATGTAGATTTGCAAAAAAATATTAAAAGATATAAAATTATTAAATGTAGTTAATCATTTAAAGGAGAAGTGGAGATGAAAAAATTTATGTTGTTTGCAACATTGGTGGCGTTTTTTGGCTTTTCATTCGTAGCTTGCGCAAGCAAGAAAGAACAAGTGGCAGAATCTTCTGCAGAAGTTGCTGAAGAAGAAGTAGTAGAAGGTAGTTCAGCTCCGGTAACAGTAGAAGCAACAGCTGATAATATTAAGTAAAAAACATAAAACATTTAACAGCCTCCCACGCTAAGAAGTCAGCTAGAGGGGAGGCTGTTAAATAGTATGTAGACAAGCTATTTTAGCTGTTATAAATATGTCCCAGCGTTATACTTATACTCTTTCTATTAGTATATTATATGGGAAACAATGAAAAATATTAGTTTATTAAGAAAGATATATTTTATATAGACATCATTTCTGAATGTTTTTGATTAACCTACTAGTTAAATAGAAAGTTATTTTTGTTAATTGCAAATGTGGTTACTTTATAGTATCTGGCTCCTCTCTCTGGGAGAATTAGAACGATGTTAACAAGTTATTTTTACTTTCTTGTTTAGTTTTTTTGCAGTTGTTAACGAGCTTCTGGTGATGTGCCTGCAAGTATTCTTTTATTTAAACCAAGTTTTTTGATTTCAAAAAAACGTTTTATTATCTTTAATTTTTATAATTTTAGCTATATACGTTAAATCCATTTTTCCTATTTCTTCAAATAGTATGGGATCAGCTAAAACGCCATTTATAGTTTTATTTCTTGACTTTAAATATTTTAGAACTCTCGTTACCTGATCTAGCTGCAAGATAATTGAAGATCATGATAAATTTCTACTCCCGTCATTTTAAAGTGAATAATGTAGTGATTTGCGAAATTTATAAATTTATCTTCGCTTTCAAAGAGCAAAAAAAACAGCAAGTCCAGATGCAAATGCAAACCCAGCGATACCTTTTATCATAAATTAATTACTTATATATATATTCAAAATAATAATACAAATACAGATCCTGATTGTGTTTTAGTCGTAATATTTTTTAATAAAGGAAATCACAGTGTTTTTATTTTCCTATACAGAAAGTTGAAAAAATTGTATCCAAAATATCTTGCTTAACATCGGTACCTAAAATTTCATTTAGTGCGGTTTGTGCAGTTACAGCTTCAAGGCAAGCAATTTCGTCGGCATCTTTTTCAATTAAGATCTGTCTTGTTCTTATTAGAGAATCTAAAACATTTTGCAATAATGCAAAATGACGAGAAGTTATCATTAAACAATTGTTTTTAGAATCTGAATTATCAGCAATTTTTGTAATTTCATTTAATAAATTAGGAAGTCCTTCTTCAGTTTTTGCAGAAATTTTTATAGCGTTAGAAAGGGAGGAGTAAAAAATTGAACTGGTGTCAAAATACAGTTTTAAAGGTAGATCAGATTTATTTAATACACTTATAATGAGTATATTTAAGTTAGATTTTTGTAAAAAGTTTGCTATTTTTGAATCATTTTGATCTAATTCAGAAGAAGAATCAAATACCCATATCAGTATGTCGGCTTCATCAATAGCCTCTTTGGTTTTTTTCTGCCCTAGAAATGTTATAGGGTTTATGAGGCTTTCGTTACAATCTATAATACCTGCAGTATCTACAATTGTGATTGGGATACCGCAATAACATATGGTTTCTTCTATGGTATCTATCGTAGTTCCTGCGATATTTGTGACAATTGCTCTGTTTTTTTTCAAAACTGCATTAAGTAATGATGATTTTCCAACGTTTTGTTTGCCTATAATAGCTACTTTTATTCCGTTTTGTAAGGTTTTACTTATTTTGTAATGATTTAAAAGACTTTGAATGTCTTGTATATAAGAATTTAATCTCTCAACTTTTTCATTGCGAGATAAAAACATAATATTTTCTTCGGGATGATCTAAATTTACCTCCATAAAAGCAATAAGGTTTGTAAGTGCGTCTTTGATAGTTTTGATTTTAGAAGAGAATAATCCTGAAACATTATTTAAAGCGGCTCTTACAGATGCTGTTGTTTTACTTGTTATAAGGTTACAAACAGCTTCAGCTTCAGCGAGATCTTTTTTACCGTTTAAAAAAGCCCTATAAGTAAATTCACCTGGTTCTGCTGGCCTGACACCATTTTTATATAAAAGATTTAAAACTTCATTAATTATCACTGG
>JAISRA010000005.1 GCA_031273885.1 Endomicrobium sp. | reverse complement strand
CAAATTATGAACAATTCTCAAATCATTGTTGTGCAAGCATCGGCAGGATCAGGTAAAACTTACAATCTTGCAAAAAGATATGTTTATCTATTGCTTAGCTCTGATGAGGGTACAGCTATAAAAAATATAGTAGCTGTAACTTTTACAAATAAAGCTGTTGTTGAAATGAAGTACAGGGTTATAAATTATCTTAAAAAAGCCACATTGTTTTTAGATACTGGAGATTTTTTTAATGATTTAAAACTGTCAAAAAATGAAATATCAAAGAAAAGCGCCGCTATTTTAAAAAATATTCTAGAATCTTACGATAATTTCAATATAAGCACTATAGATAGTTTTAAAAATCATATTTTAAAAGTATGTGCTATAAATATAGACATTTCGCCTAATTTTACAGTAGAGCAGGACTATTCTGCAAGTCTTTTATTTTCTTTAGAAAACTTTCTGCAAAAGTCTCAAAAGTCTGAAAACTTGAGAGATACTTTACTTCAGTATTTATCTCAGTATTTGATGATGGATTCAGGCTGGATACCAAAAAAAGATATATACAATGAAATTAAAAAAGTGTTTAATAAGTCGGGGAATACGGGTAAAGATATTTCTGTTGCAATGATAAGTGATTATAGCTGCGAATTTTCTTCAAGAGTCAAAGTTATCTTGGAGAAAATTAAAAGTTTTTCAGAGATTCTTCCTAAACTTAAAATTTATTATCGTTACAATAAAGCTGTCGAAAATGTTTTATTTAAAGCTGGGAAATTGTTTTTTTCTATGAAGGCTTCTGAGATATTTGCAAAGGAGGAACTTCAATATAAAAGAGGTGCTGAAATTAATCCGGAAGCTGATGAAATGTGGCGCGAAATAAGCAGAGAAATTAAATCTTTGTACAGTTTTTACATGGAAAATTATTATGCCGTTTATTCTTTTATATATTCAAAAGTTGCGATTGAATTTGACATGCAGTCAAAAAGAGACGGAGTTGTATTCTTAAATGAGATAAATAAAAAAACAGTTAATTTATTTGCAAAAAATAACTCTATTATGCCAGAAGTATATTATAGATTGTCGGAAAGATATAAACATTTTTTAATAGATGAATTTCAAGATACAAGTTTTGTGCAGTGGATCGGAATGAAAAGATTTTTAGAAGAAAGCCTTGCTAGTGGGGGTACGTTTTTTTATGTCGGAGACGTAAAACAGGCAATATACGCTTTTAGAGGTGGTAATCCTGAACTTTTTAATGAAGTTTTAAATGAACTCCATTCGGCATATATTGAGAAATGTTTTCTTAAGCAAAATTTTAGAAGCGGGAAAAACATTGTTGATTTTAATAATAATATTTTTTCAAAAAAAAATATCGAAAGATTTTTAAATGAAGTTTGTAAAAATGAAGATAATGAATGCGATTTTTCAAGGTTTGCTGAAACTTATGAATTTTCTAATCAGGAAGTTGTGAAAGAACATAATTACGGTTATGTTGAAATAAATATTATAGATAAAAAGTGTGAAAATATTAGAGAAGAAATAAAGCAAAAATTGATGAGTTATATTTCTGAACTTCTTAAAAGATTTAATCCTAAAAATATAGTTATTTTATGTAGGACTAACGATGAAATACTTGATGTCAGTTCATGGCTTCTTGGAAACGGATTGGAAATAGAATCATCGCAAACGTTAAATATAAAAAATAATATCGTTGTAAAACAAATTTTGTCTCTTTTCATGTTTATTAATTCTCCGATAGACGCGCTGGCATTCTCCTCTTTTGTTATGGGAGATATATTTAGTAAAATTTCAAAGATTGAAAGCAATGAATTGGAAAAATTTATTTTTGTCTGTAATAAAGATAACAGTGTAAGAACTTTTTATAAATTTTTTAGAAATAAATACAAAAATTTATGGGAAGAGTACTTCGAAGATTTTTTTATAAAAGCAGGCTTTATGCCTGTTTATGAGCTATTACTTGCAATACTTGAAAAATTTAAGATTGTAGACAATTTTCCTGAAAGTAAAGCGTTTGTAATGTGTTTTTTGGAGTTTATAAAAGAATTTGAAACACGTGATTCTGGTCTAAAAAATTTTTTGGAATATTTTTGGCTAAATAACAATGCAAATTCTTTATATATAAAAGGAGCTTTTGGAAGTGGCATAAAAGTTATGACTATTCATAAATCTAAAGGTCTTCAGTTTCCTGTTGTAATAATACCTTTTCTAAAACTCTCTGATGCAAAAATAGATATTCCTTATTTTGATGATTCTGGTGAAAAAATAAAAGTGTTGGGAATATCAAAAAACATTACAAAATTTTCGCCAAAAGCAAAAAAAATATATGATTCGGCGAAATTAAACGCTTTATTGTCTGAACTTAACATGCTTTATGTTTCAATGACAAGAGCAGAATATGAATTATACGCAATAGTCCCGCCAAAAGCCGGAGCTGCAAACAGTAGTGCTTCTATTTTATTTGGATGTGAAAAAAATATTGTTTCAGGAATCAAACAAAAATATAATCTAAATGATTTTGTCAACAACAATATTGTTTTAGATACTTTTGATAAAGGTTATAAAGGCATACAAAAGTATTTAATGAACGAAAAGACGAGAACGTTTGACATAAATGATACTGCTACAAAAGGTACAATTATACATTATGCATTGTCATTAGTAATATCGTTAGAAAATAAAAATATGAATGATGTTATTAGTGATGCGGTTAAGGCAGTAAAAAGAAGATTTTTTTTTGAAAATGTTGATTTTGTCAAAGAAAAACTTGAGAAGTTATTTTCGTCACAAGAAGTTTTTAGACTCTTTATGTATGACAAAGATAAAGTTTATAATGAAAAAGAAATTGTAAATGCAAACGGAGAGTCTTTTAGAATAGATAAGCTTATAGTCACTGGTAGCGAAGTTATAATAGTCGATTTTAAAATCTCGAATTATGATGAAATCAAAAATCGAAAGCAGCTTAATGATTATGTCAGTTTAATTTCTAAAATATATTCGTCTAAAAAAGTATTTGCTTACATTGTAGATATTGAAAACGCAAATTGCCTGTTGTTGCAGTAATGCGTTTGTTTATTGCAAAGCCACAAGGTTGTAGTTGCATTTATAATAATGAAGGACATAAAATGTGTCAAGTAAAATAATAACTATAGAAGATTACGAGAATATAATTGACTTTACGGCTGATTATGTTTTTAAGTCAAATAAGAAACTTACTTTAGTAAGCAGTAACAAAAGTTTTTTTTTATTTTTTAAAAAAAAACTTGCTGAAAAACATGGGACTGCTTTTTTCCCACCGGAATTTTTTACTAATGATGAGCTTATTGAGAGAATTATTTTTGAAAAGACTGAACTTATAAGAATTTCAAATATTGAAGCTGCATTTATGATATTTGAAATTGTTAAAAACGATATACCCCAGCTTTTAATCGGTGATCGTTCATTTGCGTCTTTTCTGGAATGGTCTTTTGAAATTTTATATTTCATAGAACAACTTAATCTGGAAAATGTTTCTGAAGAAAAATTTAAAACTGTAAAAACAAATGCGGAAATAGGTTATGACGTGCCTGAAAATATAAATAATTTGTTAAAAAATATTTTTAAAATCAGAAAAAGTTTTCATGATAATTTGAAAAAATCGTCAAAAACTACAAAAGGTTATAGCTTTTTAAAAGCACTATCAATGGACAATGAGGTATTGGCGGAATGTTTCGATGAAATAATGTTAATAACACCCTTTTATCTTTATAAAACGGAAATTGAAATTTTTAAGAAACTTTATAATAAAGGAAAACTTGTTGTTTTTATTCAAGGCAATGCTAAAGAATATGAAGTTTTGGAAAAATTATATTTTGAATTTGGTGAGCCTATTTCGTATATGAAAAATAAAAAAGAAGAATATCAATTAAACGTATATTCTGCTTTTGACGATCAATCTCAAGGAGCATTGCTTAAAAATCTTATCAGTAATTATACTGAAGAAGATTTAAATAAGACAGTTGTTGTTGTCCCGGATTCAGCGATGCTGCAGTCTATAATATCTGAAATTTCTATAGTTACTGACAGATATAGTGTTTCAGCCGAATATCCTGCGACTAAAACTGTTATTTTTTCACTGCTTAATGCAGTTGTAGACGCACAACTTTCAAGAAAAGGATGTTTATATTATTCAAAAGATGTAATGAAGGTATTGACTAATCCGCTTTTTAAAAATATTAGGTTTTTTGGAAAAAGTTCCATATCCAGAATAGTTATGCATAAGATTGAGAAGATTTTAGATCAAGATTCAAAGAGTTGTTTAAGTGGTAGAATGTTTATGTCATTTGAAGAAATTATTAATGAAAAACAACTTATAAGTGAAATCAGTCTTGCTGTAACAGAAGTTTGGGAATACTTGTCTCAGGAAAAAATTATATAAATATTAAATGAGATTTTTAAAAGTTTTTTTATATCTTGGGAAAAAATTGATAGTTTCTATAATTTATCGAATGTCTTATCTGGGTTTTTAGAAAAAACATATTCATTGAGTGCCTTAGGTAGTTATCCGTTAAATATTGAAGCTATGGAAATATTGTTATCTTTATCGAAAGAAGTAAAATATGGAGAATTGTCACAATTAAAATTTCAAGACAAAGAAATATTTAATATTTTTAAAAAATTGATTAAAGATAAAAGAATTGCTTTGATGGGATCTTCTATTAAAGGTTTGCAAATTTTGGGGCTCTTAGAGTTTGGAAATCTTTCTTTCGACAATGTTTTTATTGTCGGTATGAAAGATTCTGCAATTCCTGCAATAAAAAAAGACTATTCTCTTATTCCAAAAGACATAATGTATGCTTTAGGAATTGAAAGGGTAAAAAAAGAATATGAAATACAACAATATTATTTTAATAGAATTATTTCTGGGTCAAAAAAATTAAATCTTATTTACCCAGATAATGATAAAGATGAAAGAAGCAGGTTTATAGAATCTATTATTTGGAATAAACAGTCAGAAAACAAAGATATTAACGCTGTAAAAATAAATAAATTTGTTTTGCCTAGATTCTCAGTAAACTATTCTGGTAAAAGAAAACATGCAAAAACAAAAGAGATTAAAGAATATCTTAAGAATATGCATTATACTTACAGTAAAATTGACACTTATCTGAATTGTAGGTTAAAATTTTATTTTAGGTATGTATTATTACTTGACGAAGGTGTAAAAATAAGACAGGAACTTTCTGACGGCGATATAGGTAATTTTGTACATGATTTTTTAAGAGGTGCCTTGTATGAAAATCTTAATAGTGTGAAACTGAAGTCTTTAGAATTCGAAAAAGAGTATTTTAAAAAACTTGAAAATAATTTTGCTAATTCTCCGTACTTTAAGTTTAGGGAAGATGCTTTTATGATCAAAGAAATTTTGATGCACAGAATGAAAAATATTTTATACTATGAAAAACAAAGGTCGTATAAAAACATTTACAGCAGTGAGAAGAAATATGTCTCAAGTATTGAAGCAAAATTTGGAGATGTTTATAAATTAAATTGTAAAATTGACAGAATAGATAGTAACGGTAAAGGGTATATGGTATTTGATTATAAAACTGGGATTATAGATGATAATATTGTTAGGAAGAAGTATTTGGATTTATTGTCTGATTTTACTAGACAAAATATAAAAAAAGCAATAAAGTCTTTACAACTTCCGTTGTATAAATATATATTCGAAAAAGAAAGCGGACTTACTGTTTTGGAATGCGGAGTTTACGATGTAAAAAAAGCGAAAATTAATATATTCCCAGGAGATGTTGAAGTATATGAAAAGTGTATTGATGTGGTTAGATCATTACTTAACGAAATCAATACTGGAGAAAATTTTGAATTTGATAATGAAGATAAAGTTAATTGTGAGAGATGCAAATATTTTTATATATGCAAATGAAATAAATTGGACTCTACACTCTACAAAGGAGAGACATTGGCTTAACTTCTTTATATCTCAAAACTCTCTGCTACAAGAAGCACAACACAATAGCGCACTTCTTCATTCATTTTGTATTTTGTGGCGTTGGTCTGTTGTTATGTTGTTGTAGGAAGACACTGTGCCAAGATTACTTTTCCATCATGAGATTTTAAAATCCAGAACTTGATTTTGATGAAATTTCTCTTATTGCTTTAATTCTGTCTAAAATGGGTGGATGAGAATATTCCAAAAGTACTTTTAATCTATGTGGTTGCAAATTTGACAGATTATTTACAGAAAGTTTTTTTAGTGCATTTATCATAGCAGCTGGATGTTTGTAAGTTGTTACTGCGTAAGCATCGGCTTCATACTCATTTTTCCTAGAGAAATAATTTGATATCACTGATAATAACAAAGATACAGGTGTATATAAAAATGCAAAAAATATTATTCCTGCATATATAGGCTGTGCTTTCATAAGAAAAGCATCATAAAGCCATGCTTTATTTATGAAAAGTGAAAGGATAAACAGCATTATTCCTGTTGAAGCAAATGAAAAAAACATTTGTTGTATTATATGTTTGAGTTTATAATGTCCCATTTCATGCGCCAAAATGCTTGTTAATTCTTCCACGCTGTGATTCTGTATAAGAGTATCAAATAAAACTATTCTGCGTGATTTTCCAAAGCCTGTAAAAAATGCATTTGATTTTGTCGAACGTTTTAAATTGTCCATTTTGAACAGACCTTTCATTTTGAAGTTTTCTTTTTTTACATATTCTTCAATAGAGGTTTTTAGTTCGCCGTTTTCTAACGGAGAGTACTTATTAAAAAGCGGCATTATAACTATAGGGGCAATAAATATAAGAAGTAGTTCAAGAATGATAGCAGCTGCAAAGGCATATAGCCATGCATATTTAAGAATATTTGTAAAAAGCCATAAAATTACTGAAAAAGTAACAGCTCCGATAATTGCTGTTATGGTAATTGATTTCACTATGTCTGTAATAAAAGTTTTTAAATTCATTTTATTAAATCCGAATTTTTCTTCTATAACAAATATCGAATAAGCAGAAAAGGGTATTTTTAAAGTTTCAAAAGTCAAAAAAAGAATACCTGTAAAAATAAGTCCTGTTGGAGTGGTTTCAAAGCCAAAAGATGTAGCTATGTCATTTACATAATTGAACCCATCAAAAACTATAAAAATAACCTGTACTAACAACATAAAAGTAGATGATATTATGGAGAATTTTGTGTTCGTTTTAAGGTATTGTTGAGATTTTTCATATTTTTTTTTGTTAAAATGCCCAATAAATTCTTCAGGTATATTGTTTGAAATATTTTTGACGTTAATTAAATCTATCACTGTCTGGATTAGATATGCAACGACAATGAAAAAAACAATAATAAAGGTATAAATATTCATAGTTAACTCCGTAGACAGTTACTTGCTACAAAAAATACATCTTTATATTATAGCATTTTCTATATTATTTTTGCAATACTTAAAAAGTTTTTCATTATATTTGTTATATCATTGTTAATTATTGTAAATTTATTTTTGGATTAAAATGCTATAATAGTTAAAAAGTGCGTAGCAAGTTGATATTTTGGGAGGTTTTATGGATTTCAATTTAAAAATTTAAAAATTAGACAAAATGCCTGTATTGTGTTACAGACAGTGGAAAATAATTTTAGTTTGTATATACAAGTATATTTAATAACGATGGTTTAAAGATTCAAAACAAGTGTTCATTGGCATTTAATATAGAAATATAGATATAATATAAATATGATTAGTTGAAGATAATAGAAGCAAGTTCAGTAAAATAGAAAATATGTAATTGAAATAGAAATTAAAAAATGGAATTTTGCATACTGATGAAGAAAAAAAAACCTCTTTTTATTACTATTGAGGGCGGTGAAGGTTCTGGGAAAACTACGCAGTCTCTATTTTTAAAAGAATATTTTGAGCAAAAAGGCTATGAAGTTCTGCTTACAAGAGAACCTGGTGGGACTGGTCTAGCTGAGACTATAAGACGAATTCTTTTAACTTCAAATTTAAATATTGTGCCGCTGAGTGAGCTTTTTTTGTATGAAGCTGCAAGAGCGCAGCATATAAAAGAAGTTGTTTTGCCTGCTTTGCGATCGGGCAAGGCTATTATTTGCGATAGATTTACAGATTCTACTGTAGCATATCAGTGTTATGGCAGAAAATTAGACTTAAATCTTATAAATAAACTTAACTTAGCTGCGTCGTTTGGTTTAACTCCAACTTTGACGATATATCTCGATATAACTCCTGCGAAGGGTTTATTAAATAAAGCAAAAGGTATAAATAAAAAATCTTATGGTGAAATTGGTGATAGATTTGAAAGGGAATCTATACAGTTTCATAACAACGTAAGGGAAGGGTATTTAAGTCAGGCAGAGAAATATCCGAATAGAATTAAAATAGTAAAAACACAAAAAAGGCCTGAACACACACAAATTTTAATGAGAAAGATTGTAGATATGGTGCTGTAAATGTTTGAAAATATATTAGGTCAGCAAAAAGTAAAGAAAATACTTTTAAACCAGATTAAAAGTGGTAAAATTGCACATACCTATATTTTTGTTGGGTATACCGGTGTGGGCAAGCGTTATGTTGCTGCTGAATTTGCAAGAATTCTGAACTGTACTGTAAATGATTTTACTCAAACAGATATCGGTGCCTGTGGGAGATGTGCTTCTTGTGAAAAAATAAAAAAAAACATTCATCCTGATGTACATTTTATAGATTTTGTTAAACAAGCCGAACTAGAAGAAGAGGATTTAGAAAAACAAAAAGTATTAAAAATTGAAACAATAAGACATATGCAGAAAGAAGTTTCGACAAAAATACATGAAGGTAAATGGAAAGTTTTTATTATAGAACCTGCTGAAAAAATGAATATTGCAGCTGCAAGTTCACTGCTCAAAACACTTGAAGAACCTCCACAAAATACGGTTATAGTTTTAATTGCAAAGCATAGAGAGACAATCCTTAGAACGATAGTTTCACGTTCACAAACATTGTTTTTTCAGCCTCTAAGGCAAAATGAAATATCATCTTGGCTTATGTTAAACTGTTCGTTATGTTCTGTGAGAGCTCAGAGGATATCTGAATTAAGCGAAGGTTCTTTGGAAATTGCAAAAAGACTTGTTGATGAAAAAGACAGCTCTCGGTTTTCTTTATGGTGTAAGCTTAACAGCCAGAACCTTTATATTTCTGATGTTTTAGAACTTTCAAGATATACAGCAAAAATTGGTGCTTTAAAATGTATTGATACAATGATAACTGAAGCAAAAAATGATTTTAGACTATATCCGCAAAGAGTAGTGTCTGCGCTTGATCTGTTGAATATTTCCAGATCTTTATTACTTAAAAATGTAAGTGCTCAAACAGTTCTTGATAACTTATTTTTTGGCTTGTTAGATTTAAAAAAACAGTAGCGACATTATAGATAGAATATAGAGAAGTATTTTATTAATCTGTACAGATACTGTTGTGTGCAATATCGCAAGGGAGATATGTTATGCCGATGGTCATAGGAGTAATGCTCAGAAGGATTAAAAATAAAATATATGCTGATGTTGGGCGTTTTGATTTGAAGTTGAATAGTAAGATTGTGCTAGAAACCGAGCACGGTATTGAAGTTGGAGTTGTGTGTGAAAAAGAAAAATATGTGCAGAAAAGTAAAGAACCTATAGGTAAAGTTTTAAGAAAGATAACAGAAGAGGATAGGAGAAAACTTGCTGATAACGAAAAAAAAACTTTAAAATCACGTGAAATTGTAGTGCGAAAAGTAGAGGATTATGAGCTTGACATGAAGCTTACATGTGTCCAATACACTTTTGATCGTTCAAAGCTCTTTGTATATTATACTTCTGAAACAAGAGTTGATTTTAGGGAACTTATTAAAGATTTAGGACACATTTT
>JAISRA010000103.1 GCA_031273885.1 Endomicrobium sp. | reverse complement strand
TATTGTTCGCGACGAAGTTATAGTAAACAGGGGAGAACCTATCACGCATGAAAAGGCACAGAGACTTGTTGAAGCAGGTATAGATAAGATCGGTATCAGAAGCGTTTTGACCTGTGAGGCTGAACACGGCGTATGTGCAAAATGTTATGGCGTAAATCCAGCGACAGGCAGACAGGTTGAAGTTGGCGAAGCAGTAGGTATTATTGCAGCGCAATCAATAGGCGAGCCTGGCACACAGCTTACGCTTAGAACATTTCATATTGGCGGTGCGGCAAGTCGCGTTGTCCAGCGTTCAGAAATTTATGCTGAAAACAACGGCACTGCTGATTATTACAATTTAAAAACCATTCAAAACAGAGATGGGGAAACTGTGATATTGAGCAGAAATACAGAGCTTGCGTATACAGAATATCCTGTTTACCGCAGGCAGGTTTATCAGATACCATATGGAGCTATAATTAAAGTTCAAGACGGTCAAAGGGTGGAAGTTAAAATTGATTTTGCAACCGGAATAAAGAAGAATGTGTTGATAGCAAAATGGGATCCTCACTCAAAGCCGATTATTTCAGAATTTGATGGAATTGCATGTTTTGTTGATATAAAAGACGGTGTGACATTGCAGAAAGAAAAGTCAAAAATAACAGGACAGATTGAAAGAGTTATTATTGAACATTCTGCTGACAGAAAAAGTCCTAGAATTGTTATTAAGAAAGACAACAAAACTATAATCGAATATCCTCTTCCTGTGGATACAACTCTTGTCGCTCATGACGGAGATAAGATTCAAGCCGGTGATATTTTGGCAAAAATTCCTCAGGAAGTTTCGAAATCAAAAGATATTACCGGTGGTTTGCCCAGAGTTGCCGAATTGTTTGAAGGAAGAAGACCTAAAAATGCCGCTGTTGTTTCAGAAATTGACGGTATTGTGCATTTAGGCGGAGCTACTTCAAAAGGTAGCATAAAGGTTGAAGTTGAAAATCCTGAAACAAAAATGCAGAAAAATTATCTTGTGACTGCGGGACGCCATTTGGTTGTTTACGAAGGTGACAGAGTTAAAGAGGGTGAAGCTCTTTCCGATGGTGCTGTAAATCCACATGATATTCTTAAAGTCAAGGGACCAAAAGAAGTTCAGGAATATCTTGTTAACGAAATTCAGCAAGTTTACAGACTTCAGGGCGTAACGATAAACGATAAACATATTGAAATTATAGTAAGACAAATGTTATCTAATGTAAGGATAACAGATTCAGGAGACAGTCGGTATCTAAACGGCGAAATTGTTTCAAGACATAAATATGAAATAGATAGAAAAGCTGTTAAAACAAGAAACGGTAAGCCTCCCATAGCCCATCCAATTCTTTTGGGTATAACAAAAGCTTCGCTGTCTTCAGATTCATTTATTTCTGCTGCATCATTTCAAGAAACAACCAGAATTTTAACCGAAGCCGCTGTTTCAGGGCAGGTTGATCGTTTGATAGGATTAAAGGAAAATGTTTCTATAGGGCATTTAATACCTGCGGGAACAGGGCTTTCTGAAGTTAAACTGAAAAATGATATATAAACTTTAATTAAATTTTATTAAGGAAACAAAAACAATGCCAACGATTAATCAGTTGATTGCAGCTGGAAGAAAGAGTGTAATTAGAAAAACAAAATCGCCTGCGCTTAAAGACTGTCCACAGAGAAGAGGCGTTTGTACTAGAGTTTACACAGCGGCTCCCCGAAAGCCTAACTCTGCTTTAAGAAAAGTGGCAAAGGTAAGACTTACGTCAGGCTATGAAGTTTCTTCATATATTCCAGGTGTAGGGCACAATCTTCAAGAGCATTCTCTTGTGCTTATTCGTGGAGGACGTGTAAGAGATTTGCCTGGTGTTCGTTATCATATTGTTAGAGGAACTTTGGATACAACTGGAGTTGAAGGTCGTAAGCAGAGTAGAAGTAAATATGGGGCAAAGAAAGGTAAAAGAGCAACAGCAAAATAACTTTTTATTATACTTTCTTTTGTTATTTTAGTTGTATTTTTGTTTGTTTTTGTATGTAAATTTTGGCACAATATATATAGTAACTTCACGTAGCAAAATATTATTCAAAATTCTAAATTAATTTATGATCTGTAGTTATTTTGCTGTTGCTCTTGATTTTGTTATATTTCGAATGTAAACAATATAAAAAATAAAAAGAGAGGTATTAATAAATGCCACGTAAAGCGTTGAAACCAAAAGAAAAAAGGGGCTTACCGGAACCGGATTCGAAATTTGGTTCTGTGATAGTAGCTAAATTTATAAACAAACTCAATTTTGAAGGCAAAAAAAGTACAGCAGAGTCAATTATGTACGATTCTTTTAATATAATAAAAAAAATAACGGGCGAAGATCCAGTTGCAGTTTTTAACAGATCTTTGGAAAATATAAGACCGCTTCTCGAAGTAAGGCCTCGCAGGGTTGGAGGAGCAACATATCAGATTCCTATAGAAGTTCCTATGACTCGTTCAATGACTCTTGCCATTAACTGGCTTATAGAGATTGCAAGGAATAAGAACGGAAAACCTATGTGTGAAAAACTTGCTCAAGAATTTATTGACGGTAGCAAAAAAGAAGGGGCTGCAATGAAGAAAAGAGAGGATACGCACAGAATGGCGGAAGCTAACAAAGCATTTGCTCACTATCGCTGGTAATTTTAATATGGTCGTTATGCTTGATTTACTTTTATATGTAAATTTTATGGTGCAGAGCTGTTTTCATCTGATAAAAAATCTTTTTGTAAAAAGATAAATAAAACAAAGGTTTAAAAAATGGCTAGAGAATATCCGTTAAGTAAGGTTAGAAATTTTGGAATAGCAGCTCATATCGACGCAGGTAAAACGACTACTACGGAAAGAATTCTGTATTATACCGGAAGAACTCACAAAATTGGTGAAGTTCATGAAGGTGCTGCAACTATGGACTGGATGGAGCAGGAAAGAGAAAGAGGCATTACAATTACTTCTGCTGCAACATACTGCAAGTGGCAGGACATGCAGTTTAACATTATCGATACTCCTGGACATGTTGATTTTACTGCGGAAGTTGAAAGATCATTAAGAGTTTTGGACGGGGCAGTTGTAGTGTTTGATTCAGGTAATGGAGTTGAGCCTCAGTCTGAAACCGTCTGGAGACAGGCTGATAAATACGGCGTTCCGAGGATTGTTTTTTCAAATAAAATGGATAAAATAGGTGCTGATTTCTATATGGTTGTAAATGATATAAAAGAAAAACTCGGGGCGACGCCTCTTCCAGTTCAACTTCCTGTAGGATCGGAAGCTAACTTTCAAGGATTAGTTGATTTGGTGACTGAGAAAGCTTATATTTGGTCAGGTGAAGAACTTGGTGCAAAATTTGAAATAGTAGATATACCCAAAGATTTAGAAGAAAAAGCTCGTCATATGCGGGCTGAAATGATAGAATTAATTGCAGATTACAGTGATGACGTAATGAATAATTTTATGGATGGGAGGGAGTCCACTGTAGTGCAGATAAAACAGGCCATTAGGAATGCGACTCTTCAGATAAAATTAATACCTGTACTTTGCGGATCGGCATTTAAAAATAAAGGTGTGCAGCCAATGCTTGATGCAGTATGTGATTACTTGCCATCTCCTTTAGACAGAAAAGCGTTCAAAGGAATAAATCCTTAAACTGGTGAATCAGATAGCAGAGAAGTTGATGATAAAGAGCCTTTTAGTGCGCTTGCATTTAAAATTCAGGCGGATCCTTATATTGGGAAGCTTACGTATTTTAGAGTATATTCTGGAACTTTGGGAAGTGGTTCATATGTTTACAATCCGGGTAAAAATACAAAAGAAAGAATCTCTCGTATAGTTCGTATGCATTCAAATAACAGAGAAGAAGTGAGATCTGTTAATGCGGGAGACATTGCAGCGGCAGTAGGTTTGAAAAGCACAACTACCGGAGATACACTTTGTAACGAAGAGAAATTGATATTGCTTGAATCTATGGATTTCCCTGAACCGGTTATCGATGTTGCAATTGAACCTAAATCTAAAGTCGATGAAGAAAAGCTTGGTATTGCTTTAAGCAGACTTGCAGAAGAAGATCCTACATTCAGGGTTAGAACAAATGAGGAAACCAACCAGACCATTATCGCTGGTATGGGGGAGCTTCATCTTGAAATTCTTGTTGACAGAATGAAAAGAGAATTTAATGTTCAGGCTAATGTTGGAAGGCCGCAGGTTGCTTACAGAGAAACAATTAAGAAAGTTCAAAAAGCAGAAGTAAAATATATAAGACAGACTGGTGGACGTGGACAGTATGGACACGTTGTTCTTACGGTTGAACCTCAAGAGCCTGGTAAAGGATATGAGTTTGTAAATAAAATTTTTGGTGGTGTAATTCCTAGAGAATATATACCTGCAATTGATAAAGGCATTAAAGAGGCTATGACCTCTGGAACTTTGGCTGGATATCCTGTAGTGGATGTAAAAGTGACAGTTATCGATGGCTCGTTCCACGAGGTTGATTCGTCAGAAATGGCGTTTAAGATAGCGGGTTCTATGGCTTTTAAAGATGGCTGCAAAAAAGCAAATCCAGTTATTTTGGAACCTATAATGAAAACCGAAGTGATTGTTCCTGAAGAATATATGGGAGATGTAATCGGTGACTTGAATTCAAGACGCGGCAAAATAGTAAGTATGGATTCTAAAAATAAAGTACAACATATTAAGGCAAATGTGCCTTTGGCAGAAATGTTTGGATATTCGACATCTCTTCGTTCTCTTACGCAAGGAAGAGGAAACTATAGCATGGAACCTTCTCACTATGAAGAAATTCCAAAACAGATTGCCGACAAAATATTAGAAAAAACGACTAAATCATAAGGGGAAGACAAAAATGGGAAAAGGGAAATTTGACAGGAGCAAACCGCATGTAAACATAGGGACAATAGGGCACGTAGATCATGGGAAAACAACATTGACAGCAGCGATTACAAAGGTGT
>JAISRA010000049.1 GCA_031273885.1 Endomicrobium sp. | reverse complement strand
CATGTAAGAATATCGTTAAAAGCAGATCAATATATAATTACGGATGTTGGCAGCGCCGGTGGAGTTACTGTAAATGGTGTCAAGGTCGGGCAGTTAGATAGCATGACTATCAACCTTGGGGATGAGATTTCAATAGGGAGAACCGTTTTCAGATTTTCAGATTCCAAAAACGAAAACTATTCTATTCCCAAAAAACAGCGGGTTTTTTTACTGACAGTTTTAAAAATTCTGTCTATAACTGTTATTCTTACATCGTTAACTATTGCGGTATTTGCTGGTTTTAGACTATCTACGCTGGTAAGACATAACCATAATTTATCATTAGAACTTAATCATAATTTTAAAAAGGATATTACTTTAAGGCATTTTTATGATTATGATATCATTTCTACTCCTGCAATTGGTGATATAAACGGAAATAAAAAAAATGATATTGTAATGCTAACAGCCACAGGTTTTTTATACTGTTGGGAATTTGAAACTGGAAAAAACTTGTGGAATCCTATCGAGATAATTAATTCCAATATAACTTCCCCAATGCTTGCCGATATGAATAATAACGGCATAAAAGATATTATTGTATTATCAGATGCTTCAATGCTTTTTATTTACGACGGACAAACTGGTCATTTGATAAGAAAAGAAACTATAGGTGGAACGATTTCCGAACTGACACCTTTAGTTGCGGATTTAACTGAAAATGGTAAAATGGATGTTGTTATATGTTCACAAGACGGAAGAGTTAATTTTCTATATAATGCAGGATATAGAAAAAATTTTGAAAAACATACAGAGTTTGTAGAAGGACCTTTGTATGCAAGTCCTGTATTATATAAGTCAAAAACAATAGGACCAATGGTTGTTGTTGCAAATAATAAAGGGAAAGTTTATCTTATTGATGGTAAGACCAGAACAAAAAAAGTTATAGATCTTGTAGAAAAAACCGGTAAAGCTCATCCTATTTCAGGGGCTCCTGCGATAGGAGATTTAAACGATGATGGAATTCCTGAGATTGTTGTGCAGACAAATGTTCCGCAATATATTTCGGCAATAGATATTGTAAATTCTAGTGTTTTATGGACTTTTTCCGTAGATCCTCAACCCCCGCAAGGTCTTAAGCATAATGCTTCTCCTTTAATTGAGAATGGTGATGTTTTTGTAGTTTCTGCAAATGGAACAATTTATAATTTAAAAGGAAAAACTGGTTATTCTGCCGGAGAGCTTTTGTGGGAACTAAAATTGCCCGGTGTGAATAGGATGATAGCATCTCCGGCAAAGTATGATTTTGACAAAGACGGATATTGTGATTTTGTTATTGCCACAGAAGATGGTAAAATAATGGTTGTTAAAAATAATATAGAGCGCAAAAAGTTTGAAATACTTGCTGAAATACAAGCAAGCAATATGCCCATAACTTCATCTCCTTTAATTGCAGATGTTTTTGGGATAGGCAAGCTTAACATTCTGTTTGTAGATTTTCATAACACGTTACAGATAATAAATACAAATGCAAATACTATTAAAAATTTTGATATATGGCCTATGTTTCTAGGCGGACCTTCTCATACTGGCTCTAATAAAGTTGATATATATAAAACTGAATACTATAAAATATTTTTTTCAGGAATATTTGTTTTTGTGCTGTTTGTGATATTAAAAATAATAAACATCGTGAAGAGAAATTCTCAAAAAGTTAAGATTAAATTTTTATGAAAATTCTGTATTGTGCAAAATCTGATATTGGTTTACTAAGAACAGAAAATCAAGACGCGTACAGTATAGATGCTGGGAATGATTTTTTTATACTTTGTGATGGTATGGGAGGCGCTGGGGCTGGAAGTTTTGCAAGTGCTGACGCCGCAGAAGTTATTTTGAAGTCTTTTAAAACTCTTGATCAAAAGCAAATAAAAACAATTGTTAGGTGTAATGATGATATAAATGTAGAAATTTTGCGCCCGATTGCGTCTATAATGCTTGCAAACAGACATTTATACAATCTGACATTAAAGTATCCTAAACTTGCAGGCATGGGTTCTACAGTAGTTGCTGCAAAATTTGAATCTGAAACCGCTTTGCTGCACATGTATTATGTAGGAGATAGCAGGCTTTACAGAATAAGGGCGGATGATATAGAACTTCTTACTAAAGATCATTCAAAAGTAAACGAACTTATTGCCAGTGGCAAAGCATGTGAAGATGAGATTAAAAATACTGAAATGCAGTGTATAATCACGAGAGCATTAGGTATTGAGTCTTCTGTAAAAATTGATTATAGAGCTTATGTAACAAATCCAGGCGATTATTATATAATGTGTAGCGATGGTTTGAATGGCGAAATTAAAGATTCTGATATAAAAAGTATAGTAGAAACAAATAAGGACAACTTATTTAAAATTCCGTTAGAGCTTATAAAGGCTGCAAATAAGTCTGGCGGCAGGGACAATATAACTGTGCTTACATTTAAAATAGAAGATGATGGACAATTTTTTGAAATTCCCAAAAACTATGCAGAAAATGTGTTAACATTCAGTGGTTCAGAGAGTAAACAATATTTATTTGAAGATACCATCTTGTTAAAACTCTCTGAATTGTTTAATATAGAAGTTCCTAAATCTATGAAGATGATAAATGTTTTTACAAATCCTGTAACT
>JAISRA010000042.1 GCA_031273885.1 Endomicrobium sp. | reverse complement strand
ACTACTTCGTACTCTGCATTCTTTTCAATTTCTAGGTTATTATTATCTCCATATATAAGTATATCTTTTGTAAAGATTACTTTATCACCAATATTGTAGTTATCTTTTTCTTTCTTTTCCTGTTTTGTTAGCTGTTTCATTTCTAGAGTTTCTATAGTGGTTGTTTGGTTCTGGGACTGTTGCTTTTCTGTTTCTAAAATATTTTGCTTGACATTTTGGATAAAGTTTGCTAAAATGCTGTTGATTGGAGGTTTCCTTTCGGAAATGGGTATGTCCCGCCGTCCTGAGGAGACCTCTGTCTCAATTGCATCTTTTTCATTCACCTGATGTAAGTAAAATTTTTTATCATTGTGTGTTTCTTTCACAATTACTTCAGCGATATATTCTCTTTTCTCAATACTTATTGGAGCTGCTATTAAGTACGTGTTGTATCCTCTATCTTTCCAGTTTAGTTCTTTATTTATTATAACTCCATTTTTTATCACTTCTGGAACAGCTTTAAAAGCATTAATTTTTATACTTCTATCCTCATTTCTATGACCATGCATTATAGAATCTTTCACACTTCCTTTTGATAATCTAACAGTACCAAAATTTTCTCTTTCAACATAACCACCAATATCATTATAAAATTCTGTGATTTTATCTGTAAGTTTTTTTCCGCTATCTTTAAATTCATTTTTACCAATACTGGCTACAGACTTCATTTCCATTAATACTTTTATGTTTTTATCTAAATTATCAATATATTTACTTTCTACCTTATGTATTTGATCTGATTTTTTAATATCCTTTATTCCAACTATTTCATTACCACTATTTATTCCATAAACTCCATTTTCCCTGTTTTCCTTCTTTATGGACTCTCTAATCTTTTCATTTATAGCCTTTCTAATCTCATTTGAACTGGTTACTATTAGAGTTTCTTTTCTGGCCTCTTTATCATATTTTAAATAGGTTTCAACTACCTTATCCACTAATTCATTTTTTAAATTATCCCTATCACTATTTAAATCACTCATACTATTGACATTATCTGTAATAATACCAATATTATCTGTATTATTTATATTGTCAACTTTGTTCTTGTCATTATAGCGATATTCTTTTATGTCTTTTTCCTCTTTTTCTAGTTGTTCGTTTGTTCTTAACTCTATTATGTTGTTATTTTTCTCTAATTTACTAAATGTACCTATTATATTTTTATTTATCGAATCATAAACTGCCTGTTTTATTATTTCATCTTTTTGTCTCAGGATATTACTCAGTTCACTATAATTTATTATTTTACTCTTTATTAGTTTGGAAAAAGGTGTTCCTGCCTCCACACTATCCAATTGCTTTTCATCACCCTGTAGTATTACTCTAACATTAAATTTATCTGCTATGGTCAATAAATTTCTCATTTGATTGTTACTTATTAAGCTAGCCTCATCCACCAATATTATTTTATTTTTAAATTGTTTTTTTATGATCTCTAAAGTATTTTCGTTTCCTCTGTTATTGGCATAGCCGTCGTATCTTGTTAGGAAACTTTGCAATGTTCGTGTTTTAATCCCCGCTTCCTCTGCCAGTGTTGCGGTGGCAGAATTAGTAGGTGCTAATCCTATTATACTATAACCCTTCTCATTCAACTTTTCGTTTAATGCTTTTATTGTATAGGTTTTTCCTACTCCGGCGTAGCCCTGTATACCTATAAACTGATCTTTAGATTTAAGAATGAATTCTACAGTATGTTTTTGATTATCGTTTAATGTGGAATATAGGGATGTTGGAGGAAGCACTGGAGAAAAGGTTGTAGTAAGATTGTAGTATATTTGTGAATTTTTCTGTAAATTTTTTTGCTTGACTTTATAAAAGAAATTTACTATACTTGAGTCATCAAGAGCTCTCTCAGAGTTTACTGGTGCTTTTGCATTAAGGACTTGTTTATAGAGCTCTTTTTCTTTTACATCATGAAAATAAAAAGTTTTATCTTGGTTTTGGTATTCATTAACTACTACTTCGGCAATATAGTCTTTGTTATTTATAATTATTGGAGCTGCAAGTAGATAAGAAGTATAGCCTCTTCCTTTAAAATCAGTTTCTTTCTTTATAACAGTGCCATTTTCTATAATGCTATCAATACATTTAAAAGCTATTGCCTTTTCTTGATATATTCTTTTGTGAGAATAAGAGTCTTTTATTCCATTTTTTGTTATTTTTACATTACCAATTTCAGAGTTATATAGATTTAATTTATCTTTTTCTTTAAAGTAATTATAAACCTGTTCTGTTGTTTCTTTTTTATTCAATCCTACAAAGTCATTTCCAGTAACTTTTACTACTGGTTCCTGTTCCAGTAGTTTGTCTATGTTTTTATGTAAATTATCAATATATTTTTGCTCTACATTTTTTAATCTTTCGTTGTAGTCAATATTTTTTGGATTACTATTACTATTATTATCTTTAGTAATAAGACCATTAAAATTATCAATTTCACCTTTTGTATAAATACTTTTAAACTTATTTTTCCCATCTGTTACTTTTGTTATTATTGCATTTTCCGTTTCCAACGATGCTTTTGTCGTATATACATCGCTTACTACAGTATTAAATGTATTAATACCCTTACTATATTTGTCAATTTCAACCATATTATGTATTATTTCTTTATTTTCATCTATGATTTTCTCTATATCTTTAAGATTATAATTTCCTTTATTCCTCCGTAAAATTGTAGATATTAATTCCAGCCGTGTGAATGTCGTTTTTCTTTCGGTTAGATGTGCTATGGAGCTTTCAACAATTTTGTCTAAGGGTACAATCTTTTCTTTGTTTATCGGTTTTTTACTTTTTAGTGAATCATTTGATATTTCATTAAATCTTTCAATGCCAACAAGTTCTTTTTCTTTTTCTATCCATTCTTCTCTCAATTCTTTTAATGTTTTTGAAGTATCCTTTGCTTTTCTTGTTTTATTTGTAATCTTTTGCATTTTCCCTCTGTCCCTTTTGTCAACTCCCTCTCTATCAGCTATATTTTCAATTTCATTTCGTCTTTTGGACCAATATTTTATTTGTTGGTCTGCTATTCCTAATACTTCTTTTGCTATTTGTGTTACTTTTTTTACATCTCTAAACGTATAACCTAATTCCTGTAATACATGTTGCCATTCGTTATCAAATATTTCTCCAATAAATTTCTTGTTACTGAGTATTTCATTAAATATTGCTGTTTTTACATTACCTTGTTTATCAACCGCAATATTCATTAATAGGGCGTGAAAATGTATTAGCGGGTCTTTTTCTCTAGAATCATTGTGTAGAAATTTTCCCACAAGCATATTGTCAACTTTTTCAAATTTAATTTCTTTATTTTCCTGTGTTCTTACGTACATTAGATTATCTTGGATATAATCCAATGTGTTGTTGGTGGCCTGTATTAGGGCGTCGGTTATTTCTGTCTTGCCGTATATTTCTGCCAGTATGGATAAACTTTTTGGGACATCAAATCCTATTTCTATTCCTGCCCTATGTTCTTTGTTTTTTGCGTGTTTAGTCAAGTCAACTTTTACCATTTTACCATCGCTATTTATGTAACTAAATTTGCCGTGAACCACATCATAAAAATCTTTCTTGTCGATGACTTTATTACTAAAACCCAATAGCTCCGCCCCCTTACCGTACCACACACCACTTTCTTGATTTATATAGTAATCAAATTGTTTACTTTCGTCTCTCTCTTTTCTTGCGTTTACTTCATCTATGTGGTATTTATAAGCGTGATCTGCCGAAAGAGAAGTTATAGAAATTGGCACTGTTAATCCTGTTTTATATCCAGAGTATTGCTACTAAATTTATAACAAAATTTTACGAGGTTCTCTATGTCTTTTAAGGATATATCCGTTTTTATTCCAATTATTGATATAATTTTTTCTTTTTTAACTTTGCTCCTTTCGGCAATAAAATCTAAAGACCTAAATTTAGTTAGTAATCTTATTTTTTTAGTTAGGTCATTTAATGTTTTTATTTCTGATGATGTTCCTAAATCCTTATAGTCATAGCCAGCTATTAGTTTAAAGTTTTCTTGTCCCTGTGCTCTAAATATATTAGACAAACCATTAATGAAGAAATAATCCTCCCCAGTGTTTTTAAATATTTTTAAAATTTCTTTATAAAATTCTTTAGCATGTTTGATATCTTTGAGATTTTCATAATGTTTTTCAGCCCAATTACTGGTATCTGTAATTATACTAAAATGCTTCAGATTATCTCGTTTGGTTGAAAAGGTTATTATGCTATTTTCGTCTATAAAACAATACAACTTATTCTTTAATTCTAATATTGGGAATTCAAATAGATTATGTCCTAATATTTTTAGGTTACCAAGAAATCCTGTTGATTCTAAATAGAATATTTTAGAATCAAGAATTGCTCTTTTTGATTGCGTAAGATCATCATTATAGACTATGAAATCTTGTAGTAATTTAATAGTTATAGTCATAGTTATTTATACTCCTTTTATTTAAATATTTCTCCTAAAAGATAATACTCAATTTTATTATTTCAACAGTAAATTTATTGAAAAAAGCAAAACTCTCCAGTTTACGACACAATAAGCTGTTTTGCGTAGCAAACAGCTTCTCATAACATCGCAAGTCCAAAGATATTTAGTAGTGCAATTATAATGGGACTGGTAAAACCACATTAACTTCTCTCCTAAGATTTGTTTTTAAAAAGAAAAAAAGGGAAAAAAGAAAAACAATTTTATAAAAAAATAAGTATATTTTATTAGTCAAGGGCGTGGCTTGCCCGCTCGTATTACCCTTGACGAATAAAATAACTTATTTTCAATTATTGTTTTTTCTTTTTCCTTTTATTTTTTAAAAATAAATTTTTATTTTATCTACAAGATTTATATATTTTTGTCGTCCATTTTATGGTCAATTGGCAAACAGTTTGAAAAAAAATTATTTGCAAAAATTAAATAATATTTATAAAAACGCAGTTTTTATATAACTAAATAATTTTATTTAAAATTGCTTGCTTCCGACAACACGGGAGGAGGCGACAAACGGAGTGTAGTTGCCGACGAATGGAGCGGGCAGGAGGAAGTTTGCTAATTGACTTTTAATCTAAAAATTTAATTATTTTTTTTATTGTTTTATTCTCCATTTTTCATTTCATTTAAAATATTTTCTGTCTCTTTTTCTCCAAATATTTTTTCTAATATTTTATATGTCAAAAATATATTTCTATTCAAAATTTTTTCAATTTTTTTGAAGTTGTCGCCATCGTAAATTTTTTCAAAATTATCCAAATTTTTATCCTCTAAATCATTTTGTATTTTTAATAAATTTTTAAGGATAATTTCCCTCAAAAATTCGCTTATACTTTTTCTGTTGTCTGGATTAATATTGTTGTAATTTTCCAGATGTGATTTGACTAGGCTTTTTTCTGATTGGGTCAAAAAAATTTTAATCACCTCTTCCCTGTTGTTTTTAATTTTTTCATTCATAATTTTAAAAGCCTCGTAAAAATTTTATAGCTATGGTTAAATTTTATGGTACCGTAAGTAAAGTATAATATTCCATATTTTGCAAGTCAAGTTAAAAATATAGGGACCGTGCTGGAATTCTATGGTACCATTTTTTAATGTGTGTTATCCTTTATTTTCAAGTGTTAACTGGCAGTCCATGGGACTGCAATTAGTGTACAGGGATCTTTATCAGCTTGCTGTAAAACCTAAAAGTATAAAAAAACAAATTTTATTTTGGCAAAAAATTGAAAGTAAAAAAATCAAAAAATGGATTACCACAAAAAAGATTTTAAAATTTTTGTTAAAAAAAAGTTATTAAAAATTATTTTTAATAACTAAAAAATATTTAAATATTTTTATTTTTTTAAACAGTATTAATTTTTTTGAAATCAAAGCAATAATTATCCTTAAAATTTTCATTTGAAAACCATACTCCATTTCTCCATATTCCACAATATTCATTTAAAATAATTACTTCTGTTGTATTGATGATTCTTTCCAATAATACTTGGGATTATTCGATCATTCAAATTTTATTATCAGTTTTTTGTTTAATGCGTTTGCTATTTTATATAAAAATTCTATTGTTGGTAATTTATTTAAATTACCTTTTTCTAATCTTGAAATACTGGCTTGTCTAGTATTTATTTTTTCTGCCAAATCCGCCTGTGTTAATTCTTTACTTTTTCTAATTCTAATAATTTCATTTGAAATTGAATTTATTAATCTTTGTTCATCCATTAACACCTGTGCTTCTGGATCATTTTCTACAAATTCATCAACTATATTTTTTATAGTTAAATTACTTATGTATTTATTATTTTTTAAATTATTTGTCATAAAAAACCTCATTAAAATATTTAATAAAAATGTTATTCCAAAACGTCATTCATTCTTTTAAAAGCAACATTTAAATCATTACTTGGTGCTTTTTGTGTCTTTTTTTTATAAGAATGTAATAAAATTATAGTATCTCTATCTATTGAAGTATAAAATATTCGGTAGCCAGTTGTTGATAGTCTCATTTTTATCTCCCAAAGTTTACCTTTTATTTGTCTAAACTCAACCCTATTTGAATTAAAACCATTTCTCTCTATATTTTCTAGAATTCCAAATACTTCTGCCTTGTCTACTTTTTCTAAATTATCTATATCTTTTTTTACTGGTATTCTGCCATTTTCTGTTTGATAAAAAACTATTTTCATATTTTGAAAAAAATTTATATTTAATATAAAATATTATAACATATAAGTTATAATAAGTCAAGATTTTTTATATTGCAAAAATAAATCTTCCCTATAAAATTCTCTGCTAGAGTACAATAAATATTAATAAATATGTCTAAGGATGATATTGTAAGTGCTATAGCACAAAAAACTGGTAATACAAAAACTGCTACGGAAACTTTTCTAAATGGTTTTATAGAAACCGTTAAGGAAACATTAAGGAAAGGCGGGGATATTTCTCTAGTTGGTTTCGGTACTTTTAATTATTGAAACAAAAGAAAGAGATGGTAGAAATCCACAAACTGGAAAAGCAATCAAAATTCCAGCTGGTAAAAAAGTTAAGTTTACAGTTGGTAAAAATTTAAAGGAAAGTGTATAAGTAATGATTAACAATATATGAGGAAAAAGATGAAAAAATTATTTTTAGGATTATTGGGATTGGTGCTAGTGAGCGGTTGTACTGTTGCTAGGTCATCGGGTATGATTTATACCAAAGAGCTTAATAAAGATACTTCTTTTACGTACACAAAAGAAGGTAAGAAATGTAGTTATATATTTCTTGTTGGAGATTTTTCTGTGAGTTCAATAGTAAAGAAAAAAAATATAACCGAAGTGGTGGATATTGTTTATTCGGGTTCACCATTCCATTATTGTGTGAAAGTCAGAGGAAATTAATAAGTTACTCAATAGATGAAAAAAGAAATCAGAATTATAACAACAGTTTTTATATTGTTATTGCTAAATTCCTGTGGTAGCAGTATAAAAACAGTCAACACCACTACTATTAATTCTAAGAGTAGTGATAGTGATCAAGAAACAGAAAAAGATATATTATTTGCCAATACCATATATTTTGATTTTAATTCATCTAAAGTAACAAAAAATGAATATAGACAGAATCTTATTCTTGTTAAAAGATATTTATCCGAACATAAAGATAAAACAATAACTCTAAATGGTTATTGTGATAAGATTGGAAAAGATAAATATAATTTTGAACTTGGATTAAAGAGAGCAAAGGAAGTAAAAAACATATTGGTTAGTCTTGGAGTTGATGAGAATAGAATAGGTATTAATTCTTTTGGTAAAGTTATTTCTTCATCTGATAATGAGGAGATAAGAAAGTTTAATAGAAAAGTTATAATTAGCATTAATAAATAAAGGAGGAGGAATGTCAATTAATATAAAACCTTTCACAGTGTCACGTGCTCGTGAACTGTTAGATGAACATTATAGCTCACAGGGTTATATAAATATTGCACATCTGAAAGATGATGAAATGGTAAATTTTAATGACCGTAAGCTGATAGATTTTAAAATAATAGAGACTAATATTGCGGCTCTTTGGAATAAAATTAATAAAACTGGGAGTGAATACTACACGGGAAAATTCGGTGATAAAAATATTGTTATATTTAAAGGTAAAGCCCCAGAAGTTGATAATTTGTATATAATATTTGAAAAGAGAGGGGATGAAAGTTTTGGTACGGGTTTTATGAAAAAAGATGATGATAAAGATATATATTTTGGAGAACTTTTTGTTGATGGTTCCGATAGCGATCAGAGAAATATTGTTCCGATAGTAGTTAAAAAGAATAAAAACAAAATAAATAATCAGCCCGATTGGCATGTATATAAAGCAGAATTAAAGGTAGATGAGGATATTATCTTAAAAGAAAGATCATTATTAGATTAAAATTAATGAAGGAGAATAAATGAAAAAATTATTAGTAATGTTAGGTTTTGCATTTATATTCAATTTTAGTATTTATGCGAAAAATGTAGAAGATGAAATGGCTAAGGGTAATTTTTATGAATTGATATTTAAAGGAGATGAAAAAGCTTATTATGAAGAACTAAGATACTATGCGGAAGATTGTGATAAATTTTTAAACTGGATGAATCGGTATAAATATATTATGAATGAAAAATCAAAAGAATATTTTATAGATTTTCCAACTTTTACTGATAATAATCAACCTACATTAGTGCAATATGTTGGAGCGTGTCTAACTTTAGATAAACTTATAGAAAAAGAAGATGCTTTTAAAAATAAAAATGAAATAGCTAGGTTGATGCTTTCAATGAATATAACTAAAGATGGATTTTCAGATAAAAATGGAATTGAGAGTGAAGAAGTTAAAATTGTACGGGCAGTTCTAAACGGTGAATTTAATTTTGATAAAGCTTTTAAAAAAAGACCACAAAGAAGTTTAAAAGATTTTGTAAAGTATTTAAAGTAAACACTTTATTTAAAGTGTTTACTTTAAATACTTTATTTACTTTATACACTATATATCTTTTCAAGAATAATCTTTCTACAAAATAAAGACTGGGCCACATCACCCTTTATTTTTTTCAACATTTCATATTCCGAATCAGTCAGATAAATTGAAACACAATTTCTTTGTTTTTCTTCAATACTCTTTTTTGAAATTATTTTTGTCGTGTTTGATATATTGTTTTTTTCAAATAGATTTTCATTTAATAATTTTATATCTGACTGTTGTTTTATATTTTTTAAACTCATCTTATCTCTCCTAAAAATTATTAATAAAATTTATAATTTCGTTAAATTGTCCGTTTACTTTTCTATAGTTATATTTTAGTAATGGATCAACATCCACAATATCTTTGATTGCCATTTTTCTCCTGAGCATTTGTTCAAAAGCTGTAGTATCCATTATTTCAAATATTGGAAAATCATCATTGGGAAAATATGTTTTTATTATTCTATCTCTCATAAATTCAAAATCTCCCTTTTTACTTTTATTTACTATCAACATAATATTTTCATTATACTGTTTTACTTGATTTACACTATTAACTGAAACCTCATTGTTCATTTCAGTATTAATCATTGGAACAATAACTAGATCAGACTCTTTTATTGGTTTCGTTACCCTTTCGTCTATCCATCCTCCTAGATCGTAAATAATATCAAGATTTTCCACAATGTTCGGAAAGTCCTGGTCTTTTTCAATTTTCATAAAATTATCTTCGGGCAATATTTTTTCCAATTTAGTTATTTTATCGTTGGAAATAACGTCAAAATTTAATGACAGAGCAAGATTTAAAGCTATGCTTGATTTCCCCTGTCCTCCTTTTAGATTGAATATAGTTATTTTCATTTTTTAAATATTTTGTTAATAAAAAAAACACTTTATATAAAGTAAACACTTCGTATAATGTTATTACTTTATTTAATGTAAATAAAGTATACACTTTGTGTAAAGTAAATGATAATATTTTTTTTGTCAATGGTTTTAAAGAATATTATTTTTTTCTTTCTCTTTTTTTAGATAGTTATACATGGTCGCCATGCTTATGCCAAAAGTATCTGTTATTACTTTGATACTAATATTTTTATCTTGGTGCATATTTTTTAGTGCTTGAATTTGTTCGACATTCATTTTCTTTGGCCGTCCACCTACCCTTCCTCTGGCTCTGGCAGATGCCAATCCAGCATTGGTTCTTTCTCTTATGATATTTCTTTCAAATTCCGCAAAAGCCCCCGCAACATGAAATAGTAACTTTCCGGTGGAAGTGGATGTATCCATAGATTCACTAATGGATTTAAAATTAATTTCTCTTTTTTCTAGGAATGTAATAATATCAATTAAATCTTTCAGTCCTCTTCCCAATCTATCTAGTCTACATACCACAATAGTATCTCCTTCTCGCACAAAGTCTAGCATTTCTGTTAAATTTTTTCTTTCGGATTTTGATCCGCTAACTATATCTGTAAATATTCTTTCACAACCAACTTTCTTTAGTTGGTCTATTTGGCTGTCAAGAGACTGATCGTTAGTTGAAACACGAGAATAACCTACCAGCATTTATCTTTTTAGTTTATGTAATAAAAACAATTATAAAAGTAAATTTAAAAAAATACAATATATTTTATGATGTCAACTTATTGATTAATTTAGTATAATCTCCATCATTATTACTATTACCATCATTATCGCTATTGTTAACTTTGTTTTCTGTATTTTCATCTATATTTATATTCTCTATACACTCTTCTATTTTATCTTCCTCTTTATAGTCTTTTCTTTCAATATATCTCTCTTCCTTTTTCCTAACATTCTTATACTTAAATTCATTCAGTGTAATAGGAAAATCCCCAGCAAATTTTATATAGGCCTTTAGATTGCTTAACTGCATTATTTCCGTTGGCAACACTATGTTTTTTTGAATATCCTGTTGATTGACATTAACTCCATCCTGATACTCGCTAGCACCAAATGAAATAGATTCTTTTGATTCTTTAATTTCTACCTTTCCAAGATTATCACTGCACCATCGGGCGGTGTCCTCATCGGGTGTATTTAGTATTATTCTATTTCTACATAGTCCACTCGTGGCTCTTGCCTTTTGCGTTCCATATATGGCTTCCAGCTGTGCCATAAGTTGCAGTGATAATACAAAACACCCACCAAACTGCCTTGCTTCCGCAAGTCCAGTGTGAAGTGATGGAAGGTAGTGTAGGGACGGTAGCTCATCAATAATAATCCATATCTTTCTGTTATTTGACTGCTCCAAAGACAATAGAGAGTTAATAGCTATGTCTAGCCAAGTTGAAATGAGGGGTTTTAAAGTTTCGTGCATATCTGCTCGGGACGATAAAAAAAGAAATCCCTTTTGTTCTTCATTATTTATCCATTCTCTTATGGAAAAAGATTTTTCCACCACCATTTTTTCCACGTTTATACCCTCCTTATCTATAATCATTTCTTTTATTTCTTTTCTGTCCCTCAGTGTGGTTAATGCCTGTAGATTGGTAGAAATCATCGCCATTACCGATAGTGCCGTTTTAGGATTATTCTCGTCAATGATTGCCTGTGCTGGCGTTCCCTTGACCAGCTGTGCCGCCTCACTCAGATTAATTGTCAGTAATTTATCTATTAGGTCTTTGTTGGATATTTTTCCTAATTTCTTTAGTTGGTTTGCCACATTGCTAAATAACATTCGGGCGGCACTATTCCAAAAGGGATCAATATTACCTGCCCCTTCGGGGATTAGAGCACTTGCTATATTATTAAAATCAATATTATTTCTAACTTCATTAAAAACAGACCAGTAGGGACTTCTTGTGTCAAGTGGGTTTAATATTGTGTCCCTTTCAAGTTCAAACATAGTTTTAAGTTCTTTTTTTCTGTTCGGCAATATGTTAGGATCATTATACATTCTTGTCATTTTGTTTTCTATTTCACTTCCATTGTAGAATTTACTAACAAATGCTCCCATTCTATCATAAATAATAGCCCTATCTCCATTGTCTCGTATCTGTTGTATTAAATCTGTAATAAGAACTGTTTTTCCCGAACCACTGGCTCCTGTTATAATTGTGTGTAATGTTTCTGTTCCTAATGGATAAATAGCATTTGCTATTTTGTAGGTTGTTATTTTTTTAAAATATGAATAGAATGGTAAATATTTAGCTAGTAATTTTGATAATAGTGTTTTGCTGGTTACTTGAATTTGTTTTTTATTATATTTGCGAATAAAACCATTTAGTAATTTAAGTGGTACTATTGTTGCTCCCCTAACGTATTTATCCCTGTAGACCAAATATCCCTTTAGAAAAAATGTAAATAGAATTGTAAGAAATATTGTTATATAGGATGTAATAAATAGAGAAAGATTGTCTACTAATGACGTTATCGTTTTATTATAAGAGTTTTCAAAATTTTTGTCATTTACTATGTCAATGGATTTCATTCCAATGGTGGTGGCGTCATTATTAATGTTATTAGTTAATAATTTTGTGTTTACCATGATTATCCTGTTTTGTCTACCAACCTTAACATTATTTTTAGCTATAAAATAATTATATCCTCCTTTTATATCAACCAAAGTTATTTGACTTTTGATTCTACAAAATATAAAAATACTTGAGAGAACAAGAGAATAAAGGAATAATTTTCTAATTATTTCCTTTAGCATTTTGAATGTGTGGGTCAGTATTTGTCCACCCCGAATAATATTGGAAAGCATTTTTTTTAAATTATTTATTAAGGCTTAATATAAGTATATCTGTATAGATATTTTTTTTATTTTCAAGTGTTTTTCTTGGATAAAAAATGTTGAAATTATAAATAAGTAATTTACTATTTTTCTATGAATAAAAACCAATTATAACAATGTCAAAAGATGAAATAACTGTTATTGATAATAATCTAATCAAGAGTAAGATTATTAATATAAGAAATCAGCCCGTAATTCTTGATAGAGATGTAGCTGAAATTTATGGTGTTGAGACTAAGGTAATAAATCAGGCAGTAAAACTTAATCCCGACAAATTTCCGGATAATTATATAATAGAATTATCACTGGAAGAAACAAATCTTTTAAGGTCAAAAATTTTGACCATAGAAAATGATAGTAGAGGAAAACACAGTAAATACGAGGCTAAAGCATTCACCGAACGTGGTCTGTACATGCTGGCTACAATACTTAAAAGCAAAAGAGCCACCGAAATGACAATACAGATCATTAATACTTTTACTGAACTACGGAACATAGCCAGAGAACTTGACAATGCGGGTAATACAAGTTCAAAAGAAGAAATGGGAAAATCTTTAACAATTGTAGGAAATAAACTAACTGATCTTTTACTTGATAATATGGAACATGATACTGTAAATATAAAAACAGAACTTGAACTTAATTTAGGCATTTTAAGAATTAAAAAAACAACCGAAACCACAAAAAATAACACAAAAAAATAAAAATATTTCTTTACTTTTAATAAAGTATGAGTTATAATACGATTATTTACATTGTAATTACTGAGGTATAACCTATGATTCCTGATTATGATCCTTACGATTGGAGTGTCGCACACTATTTTGGTAGATCATCATCTGATGACCATACTCCTTATAATGAAGTAACAAATATATGGCAAGCTCTCATATTTTTAGTTGCTAATGGATTGATAATTTATATGTTTATACAATATATCTAAAATTCAATTTATAATTTTTAAAATTGGTTTTTTTGTGATTTTTTTATCACTTTTATGTCTTTATTATTGGGTTATTGTTATTAGTAGTTTTGGATTTGTTTTTCAGTCGGGGTTCTCTGTCATCTAATCTAACATTTTTCATTTGTAAATTCTTTTTTGATTTGTTGAAATCGCCACCAATATCTATTGAATCGTGTTTAGATTTCATCCCAGCCTGTTTTTCTTTTATATTTCCATACATGGTAGATTTTGCATTTTTATCAAATATTTTATCATTTTGCCAGTTTTGTGCCTCTTTTCGTAACCACTCTGAATTATGTTTTGCCTGATATGCTATTTCTTCGTTACTCATCCCTAGTTTACTTCTTAGGTGTTCCTCAACAAAATCATTGGTTCTTTGGGCTGTCATTCTGGTGTCGGTTGAAGTGAAATAATCCTCTGACTTTTGTAAGGAATCAACTCTAGCTTGGCTTTCATTATAGGATTTTTGTTGTTGTACCATAAGATCAACTTTTTTAGTCATTGCCGCCTTTTCATCGTCACTTGCATCAGATTTAGCAATCCAATTTTTATAGGCTTCTGCCTCAATTTTTGTTCCTATTTCTCCAATGAGTGGAACTTTTAAGTTAAATCCTCCACTTGATATTATTTTTCCGCCAACACCAGAAGTTGAAGAACTTGACTTTGAATCTCCAATACTATGGCTTTTCATAAAATCCTCAACTTCGTTGGCAGTTTGGGTATAGGCGTTACTGTGGTTTTCGCTTGCCGATTTCGCCTCACTCAACTGTTTTCTATAATTAATACCCATAGATTCACTAGATTGTAGCTGAAATCCAAGATCATTATTCCTTGTTGAAACATTAATAAATGTACTTTCTGTACCATCTCCCTCTGTAGTGGTTGTGTATTGAACCCCATCACCACCTCTACTAATACTCATTCCACTTCTATTTACCACATCAGTATCATGCTTATTCGCACTAGTATTATCAAAACTCATATTCCTAAAGCTACCATTTCCATAGCTCATATTTCCACTGGTAACTTCACCAGCAAATTGACCTGCCGACTGGGAACCTGCTTGTGTTATACCACCAGAAACTTCTGCCAGATGTTCCATACTAGTTACTACTTTCTGTGCCAATATCGGAATAGACCAAGCTAACATACCAGCTTGGGTTGCTATACCCTGTGCCACATCAAA
>JAISRA010000041.1 GCA_031273885.1 Endomicrobium sp. | reverse complement strand
ACTACTTCGTACTCTGCATTCTTTTCAATTTCTAGGTTATTATTATCTCCATATATAAGTATATCTTTTGTAAAGATTACTTTATCACCAATATTGTAGTTATCTTTTTCTTTCTTTTCTTGTTTTGTTAGCTGTTTCATTTCTAGGGTTTCTAGAACAATAGCTTTATTAATGGATGATTCTTGAAGTAATTCTTTATTTTGAGTATTATCTCTTAAAATATTTTCATATTCGCTATTGACTTTTTTTATATATTTATTTAATATAGTATTAAATTCTTTTTGGTTGCCACCCTCAAAAGTGGACTCTAAACAACTAAAAAGAATTTTTTTATCCTCCACTTCTTCTAAATAGAAAGACTTACTACTGTCTTTATTTTCTCTAACTACGATTTCAGCAACGTAATCTTTATTTTTAATTGAAACACTTCCAACAACTAAATATGTATCATATCCTCTGTTTTTCCAATTAATTTCTTTATTTATGATAATACCATTTTTTAAAACATCGGGAACAGATTTTAGAGCTATAGCTTTTTCTCTATATAAACCTTTTGCTATGGTTTCATCTATACCTTTTTTCCCAAGGTTTATATCATCTCCATTAATAACCGAATTACTAACTTTACCACCTATACTCTCAAAATATTCACTGACTTGTTCCACTAGATTTTTATTCTCGGATTTTTTAAACTCTTCTCCATTCATGTCAATTAGTGAAGTTTGTTCTTTTAGTTTGTTTAAGTTATCAGATAATTTTTCTTTTATTGTTTTTACATTCTCCTCCCTTATACGCTCTCTAATCTTCTCATTTACAGCTTTTCTAATCTCATTTGAACTGGTAACTATCAGAGTTTCCTTTCTATCCTCTTTATCGTATTTAAAATAAGCTTCAACTACTTTATCCACTAATTCCCTTTTTAAATTATCCCTATCGCTACTTGAATCACTCATACTGTTGGTATTATCTGTAATAATACCAATATTATCTGTATTATTTATGTTGTCAACTTTGTTTTTGTTACTATTGAGGTATTCTTTTATGTCTTTTTCTTCCTTCTCCATCTGCTCATTTGTTCTTAACTCTATTATGTTATTGTTTTTGTCTAATTTATCAAACGTACTCACTATGTTTTTATTTATTGCCTCATAAATTGCTTGTTTTATTGTCTCATCCTTCTGTCTTAGCATATTGCTTAATTCACTGTAACTTATTATTTTGTTTTTTATTAGTTTAGAAAAAGGTGTTCCTGCTTCCACACTATCCAATTGTTTTTCATCACCCTGCAGTATTACTCTAACATTAAACTTGTCTGCTATGGTTAATAGATCCTTCATTTGATTGTTACTTATTAAACTAGCTTCATCTACTAGGATTATCTTATTCTGAAATGATCTCTTTATTGAATTTAACGTATATTCATTTCCATCTCTATTATTAGCATAGCCATCATACTTTGCCAGAAAGCTTTGCAATGTTTGTGTTTTAATTCCTGCCTCTTCGGATAAGGTTGCGGTAGCAGAATTAGTTGGTGCTAAACCTACTAGATCATATCCCTTTTCATTTAGTTTTTCATTAAGTGCCTTTATTGTATAAGTTTTTCCTACTCCAGCGTAGCCCTGTATACCTATAAATTGATCTTTGGATTTGAGAACAAATTCTACTGTGTGTTTTTGATTGTCGTTTAGTGTGGAGTATAGGGAGGAAGTAGGAGAAGTGGGAGAAGTATTAGAAAAAAAGGTTGTAGTAAGGTTGTAGTATATTTGTAAATTTCTCTGTATGTTTTTTTGCTTGACTTTATAAAAGAAATTTGCTATGCTGGAGTTATCAAGAGCTCTCTCAGAGTTTACTGGTGCTTTTGCATTAAGGACTTGTTTATAGAGCTCTTTTTCTTTTACATCATGAAAATAAAAAGTTTTATCTTGATTTTGATATTCATTAACTACTACTTCAGCAATATAGTTTTTGTTATTTATAACTATCGGAGCTGCCAATAGATAAGAAGTATAGCCTCTTTCCTTAAAATTAGTTTCCTTCTTTATAATAGTACCATTTTCTATAATACTATCAATACATTTAAAAGCCATTGCCTTTTCTTGGTATATTCTCTTATGAGAATAGGAGTCTTTTATTCCATTTTTTGTTATTTTTACATTACCAATTTCAGCATTATATAAATTTAATTTATCCTTTTCTTTAAAGTAATTATAAACCTGTTCTGTTGTTTCTTTTTTATTTAATCCTACAAAGTCATTTCCAGTAACTTTTGCCACTGGTTCCTGCTTTAGTAGTTTGTCTATGTTTTTATACAAATTGTCAATATATTTTTGCTCTACATTTTTTAATCTTTCTTTGTAATCAATATTTTTTGGATTGTTCAATGAGTTAATACTGTTGTTTTGCTGTTTTTCTATTTCTAGAATATTTGTAGACGTCCAAACACATATGAGACAAATTTCATATAAAAATTAATACTAAAAATGTATTAATATGAGATAATGAAATATGAACTTGATAATTTATTTTTAAAAAGAAAAAAGGAAA
>JAISRA010000038.1 GCA_031273885.1 Endomicrobium sp. | reverse complement strand
CTCTAAGTTTTCCGTAGCTTTCAACCCATCTCCAATTACGATTAATTTTTCTTTTTATTTGATCTTCATAGTAAGGATAATTGAAACCATTAGTATCAAAAGAAACTCTTTTGTATTGTGAATCTGCAGTCGCATATAACCGTTTGAAATCAGACGATTGAAAAGTCTCAGCATTACTGCTATTTTCTGACACGACTGTCTTTGTCTTTTCAACTTCATTTGCTTTGTATTGTTTTATTGATTTTATATCTGTCTTTTGGACATTATTTCCCGTTTGAATCTGAGGTTTTTGTTTTGCAATTTTTTTAGAAGTTTCTTTTTTCTTAACAATGACATCTTCTTTTGCTTGGGTCTTTCTTTTTACTTGCGACGCTTTAAAAATAGTGTCATATACGTCAGTTTTCTTTTCAGAGGCAGTAGATGACGGCGATTGATCTGCTCTTTGCTGAGATGAAGAATAAAAAGTAACTTCTATTGGAGTTGGAGCGGATAAATAAGTATGACTTCCATTGCTGTTAAACACATAATAAAGAACTAAAACATGCAATAATATTGAAATTATTAATATTAAGCAAGAAAAAAAATCATCTCGTTTCAACATTCTCGTATATTCTAAGTTTTTCTTTTGCTGTTAAGGATTCTTGATTTTGCGGAAAATCATTTACTATTGACGAAAAAACATTCGACGCTTCATTTTTTTTACCAAGTAACTCATAGCATAACCCCATTTTAAGTCTTGCAGATGAGACCAAATCGGATCCCCTATAATGCTCTTCTACCTTTTTATACTCTTCCAGAGCCTGTAACCACATACTGCGTGAATAAAAACATTCTCCTATATAAAACTGCGCCTGCGGAGCAAGTTCGGCATCAGAATACTTATCTACAAAAGACTGAAAACCTGAACACGCAAGTTCAAACTTTCCCATAGAATAATCGCTGTATGCCCCACGATAAAAAGACAAAGGCGACATAAAACTACCGTAATCGTTTCCCGATTTTTTACTTGTATTAACCTCCAAATCGTGTACTGTCTGATTCAATACAGAAATTTTATTTTGCAAATCCCGTATCGAAGCACTAAACATGTCTATTGTAACTAACGAAGAATCCACCTTTGCATATAAATCTGCATGGTTCTGTTTCAGCTCTCTGTATTCTATCTGCAACTGCGCTATCTCATCTTTTAATGCGTTAACATTGTGCGAGCTTGCAGACAAAGAAACACATCCAGCTTTAAATATCGTAACAAACCACAGCAATAAGAATAAGAACTTGTATTGCTTCACTTATTTTTATCTCTCCAATACTTTTGTTTCTGCTCTCCTATTTTTTGCCCAAGCCACTTCATTATCATTTAGATCCACAGGTTTTTCTTTGCCATAAGAAATAGTTGCGATTCTATTAGCCGCAACACCAAGTTGAATATAATATTCCTTAACCTTTAAAGCTCTGCGCTGCCCCAAAGCTAAATTATACTCCGTAGTTCCTCTGTTATCGGTATGTCCTTCAAGTTCAATTTTTAAACCAGAGTTGCTTGTCAAATAAGCCGCATTTTCTTTTAGCGTGTCTCTTATGTTGTTTGTTAAATCACTTTTATCAAAATCGAAATATATTGTTTTTAGATGGTTATCTTCACAAACTTTACCTCTTACTGACGGCTCATCGGAAAAAGCAACGGACGCGACTACCATTCCATCATTTTGGTTATTATATTTTATATTCTGCTTTCTACAGCCACAGGATACAAAAATAAACACACCTGCTAACAATAACAATAAAAACTTCTTCATTTTATTCTCCTTGAATATACATTTCGCAACTTATAATAGACAACTACTCTACACATTATAATCTTTTTGTCAACCATATTGCAATACCGTCGCACTATTTATAATTGCATGCCAAATTGAGTGTTAAATTTCACTGTATTGTTTTTTTTGACTCAACATATATTCCTATTCCACCACGTATTACATATAAAATAGAAATACTTGTATACCAATATTTTAAAACTTTCTGGCAAAAAACTTTTTGTATTCATTGAAAATTTTTCATTATAATTAAAAACTATAACCAATAAACAAATATTACAGTTTGTCTGCTAAAACAAAGAGTTGTACTAAATATTTATAGAATCTGTAATGACAAATGTTAATTTCAAATGCAAGCGAAAAGTCACACCGCGACAGACACAGGAAAGAAAAACAACAAAAAAACACAAAATAGAATCTTCCTCATAAATAATTTCATTAAATAAATTTTATCAACTCATTAAAATCAGAAATACTAATCGTCATGTTAAGCATACTGCGTATTTTCGCTGCATTTGGCAAATCTTTTACATAATAGTGAGTAACTTTTCTCATCACAACAAGTCCTTTCTTTTCACCATAATGTTCTATAGAATATTTCGCATGCTGTTTCAGCCATTCTATTTTTTCTTTTTTTGATGGCAAAGGTTGCATTTTACTGTTGCTAAAAAACTTCTCGAGTCTATTAAATATAGAATAATTACCTATTGCTCCTCGTCCTATCATAATTCCTGCGCAATTCGATATTTTCAAAAAATCTGAGGCTGTTTTTTCATCAACAATTCCGCCGTTTGCAACGACAGGAATTTCTGAATCATAACAAGCGTTTGCAAATGCTTCTAAATCAGGATTCCCTTTATGTCTTTGCGATGAACATCTTGCGTGCACAGCAACCATTTTTATACCACAATTTTGAGCTGTTTTAACAATTTTCGAAGCCACACATTGTCCCGTTAGAAAACCTGTACGAATTTTAATTGTAACAGGAATATCAACACTTTTTACAACTGATTCTAAAATTTTTACCAAGTTTTTTTCATCAGCAAGAAGTTTTACACCAGCACCGATACTGGTTATTTTTCTTACCGGACAGCCCAAGTTAAGATCGACAATATCTGCCCCCATATCTCTTACAATTTTTGCTGCTTCTGCCATACTATAAGAATCGTTACCAAAAATCTGAGCAGCAACAGGTCTTTCTTCGTCTAATATTTTTAAAAGTCTTTTTGTTTTCTTGTCATTATGCACAAGCGCCTTTGACGAAACCATTTCTGTATATACAAGTCCAGCTCCTCCTCTCTTTGCGAGAAGACGCAAAGGCAAATCTGTTATTCCTGCCATAGGAGCAAGTAGAATATTATTATTAAGTTCAATTTTCCCAATAATTAATTTTTTCATTTTATAAAAATAACTTTCAATATTAAATCTGCAAATTTGTTAGTATATTATTTCATCCTTATATCAAAATATCAAATTTCTTATACGTACATACATAATATAATACTTCCAAGATTTTAAAACAAAGAATAGTAAAATAAAGATATAATTTACCGGAAATGGAATGAACAATGGCATATAAACTTTTGCTTTTCAAAATTGCAGTCAAAATTATTGGAAGTTCATCCTTCTTACTAACTTACCAATTTTCTAATGAAAGCGACGGATTAGACTTTAACTGAATCAAACTATAATTTAATCCACATTTTTTTTGTTTTAGATACGCTGCATAGCCAACCATAGCAGCATTATCCGTACAGTAAGAAACCACCGGAAGAAAAATCTTCATCTTATTTATTCGGCCAAATTCCACAAACATTTTCCTTATTAGCGAATTTGCACTAACGCCACCGCCTAAAGCAATCTGTTTTAATCTAAATTCCTTTGCAGCTTTAAAGGCTTTAAAAACAAGAGTTTCAGCAACTGTCTGTCTAAAAGAAGCACATATATCATTTAAATGTTTTTCATTTTTAACAGGATTTATTTTTAAATAATTTAAAAGCGCTGTTTTTATTCCTGAAAAAGAAAAATCCCAGCTGTCTTTTAAATATGGTCTTGAAAATTTTATCGCTTGATAATTCCCTCGTTCAGCTCTTCTATCTATTATAGGCCCCCCAGGATACGAAAGATCTAGCATCTTGGCAGCTTTATCAAATGCTTCCCCTACAGCATCGTCTCTTGTACTACCAAGTGTTATATATTTTCCAAAATCCTCTACTATTATAAGCTCAGTATGCCCTCCCGATATTATTATACTTAAAAACGGAGGCTTTATTGACTTCTTTTCAATAAAAGAAGAATATAAATGACCTTCCAAATGATTTACTGGGATCAAGGGTTTTTTGTAAATACTGGCAACAGATTTTGCGGCAATTGTTCCAACAAGAAGCGCACCGGCAAGTCCAGGTCCGACAGTAAAAGCAATAGCATCAATTTTCTTTGAAAAATCGTCAAAACTTATACCTGCTTTTAGTAAAGTTTGAGATATTACTACATTTATATTTTCTATATGCGCTCGGCTTGCAAGCTCAGGAACTACACCAAAAAACTTAGCATGTATTTTTATTTGTGACGATACAACAACAGATTTTATATTTAATCCAGAAACTACCGAAGCAGATGTTTCATCACAAGAAGTTTCCAGCGCAAATATATTCACTTTTAATACCAACCTTTTGAAGAATTTCTAGATACAAAAGTTATGTTATAATAATTCTTAGTTGGAGAATAAAATTTATATGTCGTAGAGCCATCAACATTATCCACTTTACTTAAACCTATTTTCAGAGACCGCGCAATGCTCCTAAAACTTACTTCTAAAGACTTTAGATTTTTCCCTGATCTAAGTTTTACTGTTTTGTAAAACTCATTCCATTGCGCAGTTTTTTTATTTCTTTCTCTTCTATATTGTATCAAAATATCATCTTGAACTACATCATTTGCAACTAAAACATCAACTATTCTTTTATTAAGAGCAACATCTATAGATAACCTATGTTTTTGAACAGGTTGAATAGAAAGCCACATTCCTACGCCGCATAAAAAAAGCAGTATTATATATATTTTAATCCACATATTTTCTCTCTTCTTTTTAGCAACCACTATATTCTCCCGATAGCACTCTTGATTATTTTTTTAAATCAGTTAAAGCTGTTGAAAGTTTTATTTTTTCAATCACTTTATTTTCTCTTATAATTTCTAAAGCCTTATTTAAAACTTTATCTTCAACTTTCTTTTCCATGTCAACAATAGATTTATAATCTTTATTACTTGCAGAAATAATCTCTCCTTGCATATAAAGTTTAATTTCGTCTTCCATCCCAATTTTAATTTCTATATCAGGAGTTATTCCGTTTTTTGCATTATTATTGTCAAAACCGTTTATAGAACGACCTGATGGAAGATAATACTTCGCCACTGTAAGTTTTAAGGCAGTCCTGCCAGGCAAAGGTAAAACAGTCTGAATGTTTCCCTTCCCAAATGTGTTACTTCCTATTATCAATGCCCTCTTAAAATCTTGCATCACTCCTGACAATATTTCAGAAGCAGAAGCTGAACCTTTATTTATAAGTATAACAATCGGCAAATCAGAAAATTCTCCGTCTCCTGTCGTAAAATATTCTTTTTTTATTTCTGCAATCTTTCCTCTGGTGGTAAGAGCAAGTTTTCTGTCTTTTATAAACATACTGATTATGTTAATGGCGGAATCTAAAAGTCCCCCTGGATTGTTTCTTAAATCCAGTATTAAAGCCTTAATCCCTTGTTTTTGATAATTTGTCAAGACTTTTTTTATATCACCTGCACTCTGAGCATTAAATTCTTTGAGTCTTATATAGACTATATCGTCATCAAGCATAATAGCTTTTACGGTTTCAATTTTTATTTTTTCTCTTACAAGATTAAATTCCAACTCACCCGGAAGGTTATCTCTTAAAATTGTAATCTTAACTTTTTTACCAGCTTTTCCGCGCATTAAATTAATAGCTTCACTACTAGACATACCAGCAGTACATTTGCCATCGATTTTAAAAATTCTGTCTTCAGGAAGAACGCCCGCTCTGTACGCCGGACTATCAGGTAGGGGTGACACTATAGTTAAAAAATCATTCCTGATCATAATACGAAGCCCAATTCCATTGTAAGATCCTCTAGTTTCGTTTTTCATGTTTCTGTATGCTTTTTCTTCCATATATTGGGAAAAAGGATCCAAAGTAGCAACAACACCCTTAATAGCGCCAACAACCAAATCTTTAGGATTTGTTTCAGAAACATAATTCGTATTTATCAAATCCATAACATCTATAAGTAACCTCAGCCTATCGCACATTTCATCGTTTGACGCAAATATATTAGTAGCACAAAAAACTACCAACATGGATGCGCACGTAACTTTTTCCCAGAATTTCATTGCTATCTCCATTATTATTATTCGTTGTTTCGATCGTATCTATTTTTCCTGCAACCATAAAGCTGGATCATCAGGAATATTATTTTGCCTTATTTCAAAATATAAAATACTGCGTTTACCACTGCCCAACTCCGCAATAACTGTACCCTGCGACACCTTTTGATCATCTTTAACAAGTATACGTTCTAAAAGACCATACACTGAAAAAGTTGAATTATTATGATCTATTATAACAACTTTACCATATGAGCGAAATGGCCCTGTAAAAACAACAATACCAGAATCGATGCTTTTTACTTGACAAAAATCACCAGCAGCTATTTTTACTCCGTTATTTATAACATAAGTGTCAAGTTCAGGATGTTTATTTTTACCAAATTTAGCAAGAATTTTGCCATCTACAGGCCATGGAAGTGATTTTTTTCTTTTTACTTTTGGCGTAGAAACACGTGCTGATACCGTCCTTGACATATTAATTTTATTAATCAATACCTGCATCGCTTTTGCACTTTCGTTTAATGCTTTTAGTTCTTTTTCTGCTTTAAGCCTCTTTCCTAACGTTGTATTTAGAAGCTCGTTCTTTTCTTTTATCACCTTTTTACACTCAACAATAAGATTATTTTCATGTTGACGTAAATTTAAAAGATCTTTTTTAGATTTTTTCCACCTTTTTATATCCATAGCAGAAACAATCACTGCTTTTCTTTCTTTTTCAAAATTAGCCTTTTTATATTCTAAAGACTTGCACCTGATCTTATACTCCATAGGATTTTGCTCATATGAAAAAATAAAAGTCATTTTATTAAAAAGTTTTATTTCGTCAAGTATAATTTTATTCCAATTTAAACTTTTTGAAAAGGCATCATTATATGTTTTGGAAGAATTTTCAAGATTGCGCTGAGTTGTTTTTATATCTAACGAACACTTTTGAAGTTTTTTTTCAATTTGTTCTATATTGTCATTAAGAACTCTTAACTCTTTTTTAAATTTTTTTTCCTGTAAAGCAAATTTTTCTTTTTCATGCTCTTTTATTCTTATCGTTTTTCGTACTTCAGAAAGTTGCTGCAGTTTTATATTTACATCTTCAGCATATGCAAGAAGAATTAATGACATATGACAAAGCAATATTAATACGATAATTGAAGCACATATTATATTAAGGCGTCTTGGCATAATTCCTATCCAATATAACTCCAATAGCGGCGGTAAACACCACTATTAACAAAACTGCAGACTCATCAATTGACAAAGTGTACTGCATATAAGAACACATCACAAATATAACAAGAAAGCCAAATGTCGACGCTATTAGATATGAAAAAATATTTTTAGCAAACTTTATTCTGCTTAATTTTTGTTCCCAAATATACAAGACACACCTAATGATAAACAATATAAGAGTTGCCAGAATAAAAATTGAAGACACATTTCTGTAAAGCAATATTAAATTTACAACTTCCATATACCGTTTAAATACCAATGCATCAAACACTATCTCGTCAACACCTGTAATAGCTTCCACACTTTTTCTCATCTCTGAAAGAAAGTTCTCGTCAGGGGTAGCTATTGAAGTGACTACGGCATAAGCCTGTATCGATTTTATTACATCATTGGGCACAGCTATATTTTTTAAAAACGGATTCTTTTCGACAGCTTTCAAATATGCCTCAGATGCATCTACATATTCTTTCAC
>JAISRA010000016.1 GCA_031273885.1 Endomicrobium sp. | reverse complement strand
GGTTAAATCATCTTATGGTCCGCCATCTTATGTAGGACATGAAAGTTCAAGTGAATACATGGAATTATATTTTACGCAAGAAGTTAATCCTGAAGATGTAAAAATGAAATTTTCAAAGGTACTACCAAATGGGTTTCGGTTGTTAAGCGTGAAAAAGGTTCCTTTAACTTTTCCTGCTATAGATATTTTGTCAAATGTTGCAGAATATGAAATAAAAGATACAAATATTTCACAGGAAATGATTGACAGATTTTTATCTCAAGAAAAAATTTTGGTAGAAAAGACAAAAAAAGGGGGAATTATTGAAATTGATGCTAAACCACTGATAAAATCTTTTAGAAACGAAAATGGTATTCTAAAATTACGACTTCGTTTCGGTGTAGGTAAAACTGTAAAGCCTGAAATAATTTTGCATAAGATATTTAGGAATCAAGAAAATTATGCCTTAATATACGCCATAGAAAGAACTGAGTTGTACATCGAAATAAAAAATGGGGAAATATGCGAACTGTGAAATGCAAAAACATACATATACCTGTCATCGCTATTTATTTTTCTTGTGACATAGTGCAAAGTGTTCAGATTTTTTCTATTCAGCAATATGAAAATTTTGTTTTTTAGAAATAGTGTTTTTACAGATAAGAAAAGATTTATAGTAGTAAGGACAAGAAGAACGTGAAAAAAGAAATAATAGTTAACAGAACACAGGAAGAAATAAAAGTTGCCGTGCTTGAAGGCGGTAAACTTTTTGACTTGTTTATTGAGAGAAGAGAGTCCGGGAAAATATTAAACAATATTTATAAAGGTACAGTGCAAAATATTGTTCCAGCGCTTGGTTCTGTGTTTGTAGATATAGGCTTTGGTAGAAGCGGCTATCTTTGTGTTAACGATATAATAGCACAGTGTGAAGAAAAAAATGTCGAAAATATGATTAAAATAGGTCAGGATATCATGGTTCAGGTTTATAAAGAATCAATAAGTACAAAAGGACCTAAAATAACTATGAATATTTCTCTTCCTGGAAGACTTTTAGTGTATATGCCTTTCGGCAACAGGATAGGTATATCAAAAAATATCAAGGACAAACAAGAACATGATAGGTTAAGAGCTATAATTACAGAGCTCAAAAAAGATATTCCTGGCAGCATAATAGTAAGAACCGAAGCTGAAGAAGCAACAGAAAATGAAGTTAACAATGAAATAAAATATCTAGTTAGACTTTGGTTGTCTATAGTAGGAAGATTTAACGATGCAAATTCTAGGAGCCTTATACATAAAGATTTAAGATTAGTATTCCAAACAATAAGAGATCATTTTACAGATGATGTTATGCTAATGCGTATAGACTCACAGAAAGAGCTTAAAGATGTTGCTGAATTTGTCAAAATAATATCCCCCGAATTCCTTGATAGAATTGTCCTTTACAACGGCAAAACGCCAATATTTAAAGCATGTGGCATTGAAGAGGAAATCGAAATGTTGCGCTCAAACAAAACAAAGCTTCAATCTGGAGGTTATATTATAATTCAAGAAGCGGAATCTCTTTGTGCTATCGATGTTAACAGTGGTAAGTTTACTGAGGAGTTTTCGCAGGAAGATACAGCCGTGCTTACAAATCTTGAAGCGGCACAAGAGATTGCAAGACAGTTAAGACTTAGAAATATAGGTGGTATAATTGTTATTGATTTTATAGATATGAAAAAATCAACGAATAGACAAAAAGTTTTAAAAAAACTTTGCAATGCTACAAAAGGTGACAAGGCGAAAATAAAGATATGGCCAATAACAAGACTTGGTCTTATAGAAATGACGAGACAGAGAAAAAGAGAGTCGCTTTTTTCTTATCACGGAGATATGTGCCCTACTTGCCACGGGTTAGGTTTAGTACTTTCAAGAGAGTCCATTTTTATTAATGTATGCGATGAAATAAAGCAACTAAAACTCGATGGTTGTATGAGAATAAAAATAAAATTAAATTCCGATGTCGTTGAATACTTTAAAGAGAGAAAAACAAGGCTTAAAGAACTGTTCAATAGAGAGTTTGATATTGAATCAAGCACAGAAATAACGCGTGAAAAATATCAAATTATTTTTGAATAATTAAAATCATTTAGTCTCTATGTTTAAGTTTTGTCTGTTATGTTCAAAACCTATTTGATTATAATAATGCGTCGTTGGAGCTGTTCCTTTTCTAAATGCTTCTAAAGACGCATTTGGCGTGTTACTTTGAGCAAGAAGTCCAGTACTTGGGTCAATTAATGCCCATTCTATATTTTCCGGCTGTGTAAAATCTATTATTGGTTTGCCATAAAGGGCATCTTTCATAAAACACGTCCATATGGGACAAGCAATACCACCGCCGGTAACTCTGTCTCCAAGTGATATTGAACGGTCGTCGTAACCTACCCATACTCCAGCAACAAGCTGAGGTGTATACCCTATAAACCATGCGTCACTTGAGTCGTTTGTCGTACCTGTTTTTCCGGCGCATGGTCTTCCTAAATTTTTTGCGTACCAGCCACTACCTTTTTCTACAACGGCTTTAAGCATATTAGTTACAATAAAACAGACTTGAGAAGAAAGGACTTCTTTTTGTTCAGGTAGACTTTCTTCTAAAATTTTTCCATCTTTATCAGTTATTTTTGTTATAACATAAGGAGTAGTTTTAATACCTCCGGAAGCAAAAGTTGCAAATGCCGAAACCATTTCCTGTAAAATTACGTCACCTGTTCCCAAAGCAAGCGAAAAAGAATTGGAAAGTGGTGTTGTTATACCTAAATTTCTTGCAGTTTGTATAACTTTTGTAGGAGTTACTTTCATAATCAGTTCGACGGCACAAGTATTTATAGATAAAGCAAGAGCTGTTTTTAAAGTCACATGACCTCTGTATTTTTTACCGTAGTTTGTAGGTGCCCAGATTTTACTTGTGTCGATTAAATCGTTTTCTGATACTGTTTCTGCAATTGTTTCAAGGGCTGTTGTATCCCGTGAAACCAAGTCCCAAGTATTTCTTTTATAAACAAAAACCATTGGTTTATCATCAAGAATAGTTGACGGCGTAAATCCTTCCTCAATTGCTGTAAGATATACAAACGGTTTGAAGGCAGATCCCGCCTGTCTTTTTGCCTGAGTGGCTCTGTTAAATTGTGACTCATTAAAATTACGTCCACCTATCATTGCTCTTATAGCTCCATTTTTAGGATCTAAAGCTATAAGTGCGCCCTGTACTTTGACCGGCTCTTTATTGCTTTTCACTAAGGTTTTTAATTTATCTTCGTCAAATCTTGAAAGAGCTTCTTCAAGCGCTTTTTCGGCGGCTTTTTGCATTTGAGTGTCGAGAGTTGTATAGATTGAAAGTCCGCCCTTCAACAAAATGTTTGTTCCATACTTTGGTTCAAGTGTTATTCTTAAAAACTCTATAAAATAATGACTTTTTTTATCTTCTAATGCATTCTCTTTTACAGGCAGGAAAGTTTTTAAGGCTTCTTTTTCTTGTTTTTTTGTAATATATCCAAGTTCTCTCATTCTCAGTAAAACAAGATTTCTTCTTGCAAGAGAAGCTTCTGCATTTTTAAAAGGATTGTAATAATTAGGAGATTTGGGTATTGCAGCAAGAGTCGCGCATTCTGCAAGGTTTAAATCCTGTACATCTTTATTAAAGTATATTTCTGCCGCCGCTTGAACGCCGTATGCGCCGCTTCCAAAATATATCTGATTTATATAGAACTGCAAAATTTCATCTTTTGAATAGTGCTTTTCAAGCTGTATAGTTAATAGTACTTCTTTAATTTTTCTAATTAATGTTTTGTCACGTGTCAAAAATATTGTTTTTGCAAGTTGTTGCGTTATAGTGGAACCGCCTTCAACAACTCTGCCTTTTAATAACATTTTTGAGAAAGCACGTATGATTCCTTTTGTAGAAATTCCCCAGTGTTTAAAAAAATCATTGTCTTCGATTGATATAAATGCGTTTTGAAGATTAACAGGTATATTGTTTATAGGTGTGAGCGCGCGTTTTTCGGTAAAAAGCTCGGCTACTAAATTATTGTCTTTGTCATAAATTTTTGTAGATAAGTCAGGAGTATAATTCCAAAGTTGTTGTGTTGACGGAAGACTGTCTATAAAGTTTGTAGTAATTTTGCCAGCAATAACTGTTAAAAGTGCAATAATGACTGCTTTTGTAAAAACTCTTGAAAAAGATTTTTTTTTTAGTCTGTTTAGTTTCATGACAGACGAATTATACCCATTTTTGCTTTTAGGTGTCAAATTTAGTAGAATCCATCACTGATTTGTATTTGTTTTTGGCGTGTCAGCTTTATGATAAAAGCTGTTATGGCACATGGTTTGAGTTTATATTAAAACCTATAGTTTGCAGTTTATCACTATAATTTATATTGCCATCGATGCTGAAAAGTTTTTCTAATTGTGATTAGTTTGCAAATTCACTCTTTGTTTTTTGCGTTAATAGAAAGGAAGATTGAAGTTGTTGAAACTCCTGTAGGATTTAAGTATATTGGGGACGTTATGGAAAATAATCCGGATAAATTAATGATTGGCGGTTAGGAATCAGGTGGTTTTACAATAAAAGGACATGTCCCAGAAAAAGACGGGATTTTAGCTTCTCTTTTGATAGTTGAAGCCGTAGCAATGAATAAAAAATCTTTAATAGAATTGTTAAAAGATATAAAAAACTTACCGGAGAAGTTTTAACGTCAAGACTTAATTTTCATTTGGATCATAAAACTATAAATACTTTTAGAGCCACTTTAAAAAATAAAGCTTTTAACAACATTGCAGGTATGAAAATTCAAAGGAATGTATCTCTTGACGGTGATAAATTTATTTTAAGTGATAATACATGGATAGGATTTAGACTTTCTGGTACGGAACTTGTGGTAAGAGTATATATGGAGTCTGATTCACGAACCAAACTAAAAAAACTTTTAAAGATAGGAAAGGAATTTGTTTATGGAAAATAGCGAGCAACGGTATAAAAAAAATCTAAAAGATAAATTAACAATTTTGGTTAAAACATATTTAGGAACTGGTTTAATAATCATAATTCCTTTATGGCTTACATATTTTATTATGGCTGTTATTTTTAAATGGGTAAGTAATTTTGCTTTTCCTGTTATTAATTATTTTGTTGTTGATAAATACTGGGTGCATACTATAGCAAAATTTTCTAGTTTTTTGATATCTCTGTTAAGCATAGCGACTCTTGGATTTATTGCAAATAGGGTTTTTGGAAAAAGTGTTTTAAAATTTGTGGAAAATTTTATTAAAAAACTTCCTATTTTAGGAACAGTGCATTCTACAGCAAAACAATTTGTGAACTTCATATTCGGGAAGGACAGTAAAAAAAGCTTTAAACAAGTTATTTTTGTATCTTATCCTACTAAGGAAACGTATTGTGTTGCTTTCTTGACTGGAGAACAGATTATTAAAAATAAAAGATATCTATG
>JAISRA010000142.1 GCA_031273885.1 Endomicrobium sp. | reverse complement strand
TTTTTTTGCCTTTTGCAAGACCTATAATAAGTTTAACTTTACCGTTATTTACTGTATAAACTTCTAAAGGAATAACTGTAAGACCTCGCTCTTTAACTTTTGCAGACATCTTACTTATTTCTGACTTATGCATTAAGATTTTACGTTTTCTTTTTACATCATAATCGACAATATGAGTAGACATCTGTTCGTAAGGAGCTATAAATATATTTTCGACAAAAGCTTCTCCGTTAAAAAAACGAACAACACTGTCAACAAGACTTATATTAGATCGTCTTATAGACTTAACTTCATAGCCTGATAAAACTATCCCGGTTTCCAGTTTTTCAAGAATTTTATAATTATAATATGCTTTTCTATTTAGCGAAAATATTTTTTTACCCATCTTATTTATTATTCACCAATTCAGGAATTTTTTAGAACAGAATCTATTTAATTTTTTTTGTCTTAGTGTCTTTTCATAATAATTCATTCATTTTTTGGTTGGTTAATTTTTGTATCTGCTTATTTTTTTTTGTTAAAGAATTCAACTCAGTTATAAAAAATTCTTATTTTAAATTCTGTAAGTTTAAGTTTTGAATTTCTGTCACATAGATAAAGCACAACATAAATAAAATAATATCAATATCAAATTTGAAGAAAATGCTGCTAAATTGACTTGTTTATTTGACAGCCGACGATAGGACTCGAACCTACAACCTGCGGTTTACAAAACCGCTGCTCTACCAACTGAGCTACGTCGGCGTTTTGCCAAAGCTGCAATGGTATAAAAAAAAACTCTTTATGTCAAGACAAAGTCAACATTAAGAATTAAACCCGCTTTAAAAATTTTGTTGACATAAAATCCTTACATATGATAGATAATATCCAGACAGTAAAACAACTTGTTAAGTTTTTATCTCAAATAAAGAAATAAAAAGAAACTTGCACAAATCTTGAAAAAAGCATAACTGCATTTATTAAACAAGCATGTTTATAATAATTTTAGATACTTTAACAAAAATTATCGCAATAAAACAACAATTTCTACGAAGATGTGGTACATGCATGAAAGTTACAATAAAATATCATCTATAGCAACTTATTTAGTACAAAAAGTTGTTAATGTTTTTGAAATAACAGAATTTTTTTTCAAACTAAATTTTTTGAAAATAAGATATAAAGTAAATGGAGAATAGAAAATATGGAGAATAGAAAATGTGGAATTTTTTCAGAAAACACATGCGCATAATTTTCGCTGTAACAATTTTTGCTCTTATTGGAGAGATATTTCTAGGCACTAGATTTTATTTTTTGAGTAATAAAATTAATTCCACAGCTAAAGTAAATGGATCTAACATATCTACGAAGTTATATCGCTCAGTTTACGCAAACTCAGTCAAATTATACCAGCAAATAACTAATAATCAGCTGTCAGAAAAAAAATTAAGTGAAATTAAAATGAGAGTCTTTCAAGCTTTAGTACAGGATGAGATTTTTTACCAACAGTCAAAACTTTATGGTATCCTAGTTACAAATAAAGAGCTAAAAACTGATTTGCAAAATTCTCAGATATTTCAAGAAAAGAATATTTTCAGTAAAGATAAATACATTGCATTTTTGGCCTCTATGCAAATGACACCTAAAGAATATGAAACTTTGAGAAAAAAACAAATTGCAGGAAAAAAAATTAAAGCAATGCTTAGTTCCGTTGTAAAAGTATGGGGTTATGAACTTGAAAATGCTTTAAAAAAAAACCCACAAATAACAAGAAATACTTTGCTTCAGACAAAAATCAATGTTATCTTAAATGAATGGTATTCGAATATAATTAAAAATTCTACGGTAACAGGCAACGAATTGATCTTAAAATAAAATTTATTTTTGACATTTTTAGTTTTTTACTGAACTTTAGATATGAAAAAACTAATAAATACTACATAATACATCACCAGTACAAAACTTAAGTAAGTATATAAAGAGGGTCACAGCATAATAGGAAAATTTTTATTTCATAAAATGTAATAAGATAGCTTTTTGAGCATGAAGTCTGTTTGCCGCTTCAGTAAATATTGAAGATTCATATTTATCCATAATATCTGCAGTTATCTCTTCACCTCTTATCGCGGGACGGCAATGCAGAACAACACACTTTGAAGAAACTTTTTTAAGAAGTTCGCCGTTTACCTGATAAGGAGCAAAAATCTTTTTTCTCCTTTTTTCTTCAGCTTCAAATCCCATAGATATCCACACGTCAGTATAAATTACATCAGCATTTTTTGCCGCATCAACATCGCTTGTAATTTTAATTTCAGCTCCAGTTGAAGGTGTATATTTCAAAGCTTTATTCAATACTTCTTTTTTAGTCGAATATTCTTTTGGCGATATTATTGTTAAATCCAAGCCTAAAATAGCCGCCACTGCAAGTAGCGAATTCGCAATATTATTGCTATCTCCTATATAAACAATTTTAATCTTTTTCAAAGAATCAACTGTTTTTATTCTGTGAAGTTCCATAATAGTCATAATATCAGCTAAAATCTGGCAAGGATGTTCATAATCTGTAAGACCATTTATAACTGGAATTGTAGAGTATTTTGCAAATTCTTCTACATCAGAATGTTTAAATGCTCTCACCATTAAGCCGTCCAAATAATGCGATAAAACAAGTGCCGTATCGTGTATAGACTCACCCCTAGAACGCTGCATTTTTTCAACATTAAGAAAAATAGATGTTCCGCCAAGCTGTGTCATAGCCACAGCAAAAGAAACCATTGTTCTTGTTGAAGGTTTTTCTAACAAAAGCCCAAGTGTTTTACCTCTAAAAACATCAAGACATTTTTTACTGTTTTTAAGTTCGAGTGATTCAGTTAATATTGATTTTACTTCTTTTGCTGATAAATCATAAACTGATAACAAATCTTTTTTTACCATTATTATCCTTACCTATAAAATTTATCTTAGCTACTTAAGTGTGGATCTTATCATAAAATAAACACTTAAAACAAGTTCTCAAATACTCAAATATAAGATAACCCACATTTTAATATTAATTTATTAAATTTATAATCAACTCAATTTCTTAACACTGAAATAGTCTCACAAACTATATTTAATTATTATTTGTGAATCCTTTTTATATTTGCTCCTAAGTTTTTAAATTTTTTTTCAAGCATATCATATCCTCTATCTAAATGATATATTCTTGAAACAATACTTTTCCCTTCCGCGGCAAGTCCTGCTAAAACAAGAGCCGCTCCTGCTCTTAAATCTGATACCATTACAGGAGCACCTGAAAACTTTTCGACTCCATTTATATTCACGATTTTTCCGTCCATTGATATATTAGCACCAAATCTTTGAAGTTCTGCAACGTGCATAAATCTGTTTTCAAAAATATTCTCTTTTATAGTTGATTTCCCTTTCACAACACTCATTAAAGCCATCCACTGTGCTTGAACATCAGTTGGAAATCCTGGATAAACTTCTGTTTCCACATCTTGCGGTTTCAAACTCCTTACCCATTTAGCAAAAATTGTATTTTTTGTTTCTTTAATATGCATTCCACTATTTCTTAATTTATCACTAACTACTTTTAAATGTTCAGGAATAACTCTTAAAAGAGTTATTCCTCCTTTTGTAATTGCTGCTGCAATCATATATGTAGCAGCCTCTATTCTATCCGGAATTAACTCATGAGTAAAACCATGGAGTCTATCTACACCTTCTATTATAATTTTTTTTGTTCCTGCACCAACAATTTTTGCACCCATTTTATTTAAAACATTTGCCAAATCTTCTATTTCCGGTTCACATGCAGCATTAACAATTGTAGTTATCCCTTCCGCCAAAACTGCACTAAGCAATGTGTTTTCAGTCGCACCCACGCTGGGAAATTTAAAGTCTATTACAGCACCTTTAAGCCTGTTTTTAACAGAAGTTTTTACATACCCACCTTTCACTAAAATTTCAGAGCCTAATTTTTTAAACGCATCTAAATGCATATCAATAGGTCTTGCACCTATTGTACAGCCTCCCGGTAGCGACACATCAACTCTTTTAAGTCTAGCAAGTAAAGGCCCCATAATCAAAACACTTGCACGCATTTTTCTTACTAAATCATACGGTGCCACATGCCTGTATTTATCGGAAGAATAAGCTTTCACAACACTGCCTTTTTTGATAGTTTTTTTGCCAATGAAATTTAAAAACGCGATTGTTGTCTCTATATCTGCAAGAGATGGAACATTTGCTATTGTAACAGGCTCATCAGTAAGCAAAGCTGCAAACATAATAGGCAAGGCAGAGTTTTTTGAACCTGATATGATAACTTCACCTTTTAATTTTTTGCCCCCATATATCACTATTTTGTCCATGTTCAATCCTAAAAATTATATATTTAGATTCCATATCTATAAAAAATACTCAGTTCAAGTATTGATTATCTATTTTTGCTTTCAATATTCTAGGCAATCCCGCATAATCATTTATTATTTCAACATCAATATATAAGTTGTCTAAAAATATTTGTTTTATTTCATCAGATTTGTTTGCATTTAATTCAACTATGATAAATCCGTCATTGTTTAAATAATGGCTAGATTTACTTACTATCTCTTTATAAAAGAACAACCCGTCGTCTTTTGCTGTCAATGCAATTTTCGGTTCATAGCCAATCTCAGGTTCTAAAGAATTGTACTCTGTTTCTGAAATATAAGGAGGATTTGAAATAACAATATCGAACTTTTTGTCACCAATATCGTTAAAAATATTACTTTCTATAAAGTTTATATTTGCCGCATTAGTTCGCGCATTCAATTTTGCAATGTCTAATGCACCTTTACTTATATCTGAAGCTGTAACATTTTTAAAGTTGCCAAGTTTTGCTAAGCTAACAGCTATACAGCCTGATCCTGTACATAAATCTAACACTGATTTTTTATGTTCTTTTGCTGCAAGCATTAATGCTGCTTCAATTAAAAGTTCAGTTTCAGATCTTGGAATTAAAACATTTTTACTTATTTTAAATTCAAAATCCATAAAACCGACAGAACCTGTTATATATGCCACCGGCTCTCTTTTTGAACGTCTGAAGATATATTTTTTGTATTGTGATATATGTTTGACTGTAGGTTTCTGCTCTCTTATTATAGGAAGTTTAGAACGCTTGATTTGTAATACAAAACTTAAAAGCACCTCTGCATCAGATTTAGGTTCAGAAATCCCTTTTAATTTTAAAATTTCTTCAGCTTTTTTCAATAAGGTATAAACATTTTCACCTTTTAACATTTAAATGTTTTTACTCATCTTAAGTTTAGCTTTTATATCAGCTTCTATCAATTTATTAATAAATCCTGATAAATTCCCATCCATAATCTCGGAAATATTATATGCACTGTATCCTATTCTATGATCTGTAATTCTGTTTTGCGGGAAATTATATGTTCTTACTTTTTCTGATCTATCACCTGAACCTATTTGTTGTTTTCTTTCATTAGAAAGTTGCTTTTCACGCTCTAAAACTTTTTTTTCATAAAGTTTTGCCCTTAAAACCTTTAAAGCTTTTATTTTATTTTTAATCTGACTTCTCTCGTCCTGACACGAAACAACAAGACCTGTTGGCAAATGCGTAATTCTTATTGCAGAGTCAGTCTTATTAACGTGCTGTCCACCAGCTCCAGAAGCTCTGTACGTATCTATTCTCAAATCTTCTATCTTTATTTCAACATCAACTTCTTCTGCCTCAGGTAAGACAGCCACTGTTACAGCAGACGTATGAACTCTCCCAGACGCTTCAGTTGCAGGAACCCTCTGAACCCTATGTACTCCTCTTTCAAATTTAAAATAACGCCATACTTTATCGCCGTTTACCTCAAATACAACTTCTTTGAATCCCCCAATCCCTGTAGGATTTGAGTCTAAAATTTCATATTTCCATCCACTACTTTCGGCAAATCTTGTATACATCCTATATAAATCACCTACAAATAAAGCAGCCTCGTCTCCGCCGGCACCTGCGCGGATTTCAACAATAATATTTTTACTTTCATGAGCATCCGGCGGTGTAAGCAAATTTTTTATTTCTGTTTCCATCTTATCTTTTTTTTCAATAAGATCATTATACTCGGCAAAAGCCACTTTTATTATTTCATGGTCTTCCGAAGTCTTTAATTCTACGGTATCCTTTATATCGTTTAAAAGTTTAGAGTATTGAATAAATTTCTCAGCAAGTGGACGCAAATAGAAATACTGCTTTGTAAGTTCTTTATATTCTATCTTGCCAGTAATGTCAGATAAATCACTGAGCTTTTTTGCAACTATTTCAAACTGATTGTTTAGTGATTTTAATTTTTCTAAAAACATAAAAGATTTTTTATACAAAATATTCTTCCATAACATTATTTTCTGTAAGACTACCTATCCTTAACTTCTTTTTCTTTCTTAGTAGTAGTTCTTAATTTTTTAGGCAAGGTTGTCAGTAGTTTTCCTAGACTTCCTCTAGGCACAGTGACTTTATTTCTGAATTTCTTTCTTGCTATAGTTTTACATTCAGTTTTTGCAAAACGTTTTTGGAATTTTTCGACTCTTCCCGCCGTATCTATAAGCTTATGTTTACCTGTAAAAAACGGATGGCAATTAGAACATATTTCTAATCTAATCAAAGGTTTTGTTGAACGGGTTTTAAAAGTATAACCGCACGCACATGAAACCACGCTTTCCTCATATTTTGGATGTATTACTTCTTTCATTTTGTAACATCTCCTTATACTCGCCACTGCAAGGCTATTATATAAATTTTTTATCTGCCAGTCAAATACTAAAGTCAGACATTATCAGTTTCATACCTGATAGAAATAAGATTTTATTACTTAGAATATTTTAAGTCCATTTAATAGTGTGCCCATAGTTTTCAGAAATGTCAATGCTCTATCAGCAATCTTATGCCACCCAGGTTTTACTTTTTATCATTTACAAATGACAAAGTTATAATAAAATGATTTGTTTGAAATTCAACCCGTTATAATCAACAATAACCAAAATATCTACTACAGCTAAAGACGCTCCTCTTGAAAATATTGTACAGTGACTATAAATCTAAATTGTAAAGCAGAAGTCACTCAGAATAAACTATAATCTGCAAATATTTTATACCTAATAATTTTGCAGAAGTCTTTTATGTTTATTTTTAAGAAGGAATAACTTTAATTTTCTTTTCATTAAATTTATTTCCTTCAACAAATCACAAATACTTATTTGTATATCTGTTTTTTCTTAAAATATACAAATCTAGAAAAATCCACATATATGCAAGCTCAGTTAATGGTAGTTTTTACTTACACTTATGTACGTTTTTACTGTGCCATATCATATAGTGAAATTTATGCAACATATTCACTAAAGACAAAATATATATTATCAACTCTCATTTTCATAATAATTCCAGCTTTTATTAACTTATTAATAAGAATATAATGTTTAATCCTTATTATTTTTCAAAAGATTTTGCTCATGGATCTGCTTTAAAAGAATTGTTTTTACGAATAGATGACTAAACAACACTCTTGTAAATAATATATTTTGACTATTTCGTTACCTATAACTTTGCTAGAGTAATTTTTACGTTTTTTCACATTGCCAAACATTAACAGATCTATTTTCCTAATAAACATCAAACAAGCTCCCAAAAAATAATTGTCTCTTGTTATCGGACAGAATTTGTTTCATTCAACATAACCTATTTAAGATTTTGATCTTTTTTACTACCTGAAGTTATTTCTGAAATAACAGAATTTATCTATACTTCATCTACAATAACTTTTATAAAAATAAAGTTATAAGTAACCAATAAGTATAAGCAAAAACTTTGCCTAGTATATCCTTTGTTTTTCTTCATTTTTCTAAAACTTTAAGAATTACTGGAAATATATAGTCATTTTTCCAAAATCCGAACTCAATAATTGCAAAATATTATTTTCAACAGCTGAAATCGCACTAGACCATTCAATACCAAGATTTTTTGTTTTGTTATCGTTTATTCAACAGAAATTTTAATCATCCACTCCTATGAATATACTATATGCCAAAATATAAAAAAATAACTTTTTACATCATTGTTGTTATTGAAAGTGTTTTCACTGCAAACTCACTTAGATCTTTTATAGAAAGGTTTAGGCACTACATTTATTTTCCTTCTCTGATTATGAATTGCAACTTCTAATTCATCTAATTTAGCATCAGCATCAACTAAAGCAATACCTATTGCTTTTTTTAACGTAGGAGAAAATGAACCGCTTGTTACATAACCGACTTTTTTGCTACCTACAAAAATTTCATTTGAGTTTCTTGCAATACCTGACATACACTCAAAAACTATTGATTTTCTTCTAGGATTATCTTTTATATCTAAAAGTCTGGTCTTGCCTATAAAATCATTCTCCCAATTTATTATTTTTTGAAATCCCGCTTCAATAGGATTAATATTTTCATCAATTTCGTGTCCGTGCAAAGGCATACATGCTTCCAACCTCAAAGTATCGCGACAACCAAGACCACAAGGTTTCACTGAAAAACTAATAAGTTTTTCCCAAAGTTGCACTATCTGTTCTTTTGATATAAAAATTTCGAAACCGTCTTCGCCGGTATATCCTGTTCTTGATATTCTGCAAAAATTTGCCTTCATATTTTTTAATTTTAACTCCGATGCTGTATAACATTTCATATTTGTGATATCAGTTTCAGAAAGTTTCTGCAAAACACCTGCAGCTTTTGCCCCCTGTACTGCAATAAGACATATATCACTACTTATATTTTTTACCTCAACTTTATCTGTTTTATGATCGACTAACCAGTTAAAATCTTTCTCAAGATTTCCAGCATTTCCAACAATCATATACTCGTTCCCAAACCTATAAACTATAATGTCGTCTTTTATACCACCATTTTCATTTAGGATCATTGAATATCTTGCTTTTTTATCAGGGAACTCTGACATATTGCCAAGCGTCACAATGTTTAAAAACTTTTCTGCATTTTGTCCGGCAATTATGAAAGTCCCCATATGGGCAGTATCAAATAAACCGACATTTGTTCTTACTGCAATATGTTCATCAATAACCGAAGTATACTGCACAGGCATTTCCCATCCGTTAAACTCAGTAAATTTTGCGTTAAGACTTTTGTGCTCATCATATAAATGAGTTTTTTTCATAGTGTGCAATCCTTAATTTTATTACTAACTTTTTTTATTGTTTCGGTGCATTGCCCAAACGCATCTTCATAAGAATTAAATAAACTTTCACTAAGCGACGGGTGAAACATAGTTTCTCTTGATATATAGCTCATACCACTTTTGAGAATCTGAGAAGCAGTATTTATAAGTTCATCAGCATGTGCCCCTACAATCCAAAAAGCCAACGGTTTTTTTGTTATCCTATCAACAGCACATTTGACAAAACCTGTCCGTTCGTTCTCAATAAAAGCTCTGCTACTTGCAATAAA
>JAISRA010000058.1 GCA_031273885.1 Endomicrobium sp. | reverse complement strand
AGCAACAGCCGTCATAAAAAGTAAATCAAGTCCATATTTATATGGCAAAGATTTTAAGGCAATAAATAATAAAAATGGAAGATATACTCAAAAGTTTGATTATGTAAGCAAAAATTTGAAATTGCAAAATATTAAGATAGGTCTTTTAGGCAAACATCAGGTTATAAATGCTTCAACTGCTCTTTCCGCCGCTTGGTTTTTAAACAAAAAGGGATATCACGTAAGTAAAATGAATATAAGAATAGGGTTAAAGAATGCAGTTTGGCATGGACGGTTTGATATAAAAAAAATAAAGTATAAAAATAAAAAAATTGAACTAATTATAGATGGCGCCCATAATGTTGAAGGAGTTAATGTATTTTTTGATACATTCAAACAGCTTGGGTTTGCAAAGAAGAAGAAAATCTTTATTTTTGCTGTGATGAAGGAAAAAAAATATAAATATATAGTAAAGAAGATAGCTCCTTTTGCGAAAAAAGTAATATTGCTACAGATAAATAATAACAGAGCAGTAAGTTCTGAAATTTTAAAATTGGAATTTTCAAAATATATTGCCCAAAATAAAATTTCATCCGCAGATTCCACAGAAGATGCTTTCAATATGATAAATAGCGGCGAAACAGTTATAGCAGTAGGTTCTCTATATCTTGCAGGGAAAATCTTACGTTATATTCCTAATAATGCCGTATTGCGTTGTGGCAAAAATGGAGCAAGTGCAAAAAAGACCAAAACCAAGTTATAAAAGAGATACTATTTATATGGATAGGAAGTCCAGCAAAGCTGAGGTATGTTTTTGCTCTATATAGATACAAATTTTAAATTGTCGGTACTTGTAATGCTTCCTAAAAAGTAATTTTCCAGTGAACAAATCTTTATTAAAAAAAATTATTATTTTTATTTTTATGCTATTGCCGGCTCTGAAAGCTTTTGCTTATGAGGTTGGTATAGCTGCGGATAATATTGAGTATGATGAAAAAAACGGAAAAGTTAGCGCAAAAGGTAATGTTGCTATCGATTGGGAAAATAGAAAAGTGTGTGCTGATTATGTAGAGTTTTCCATAGATAAAAAAATTATGAATGCTTATGGTAATGTCAAAATCGAAAAGTCGGGGGATATAATTTATGCAGAAAGTGTTACATATGACTATGATTATAAAATTGGTAGCATAAAAGACTCATTCGCATGTTCATCTTCTTTGTTTATACGCGCGAAGTATATGGAAAAACGCGCTGAAGATGTATATGCGATAAACAAGGTAAAAATTTCAAACTGTGATTTGGATAATCCTCATACGTGCTTTATCGCAAACTCCGGAAAGCTTACATTAAATAAAAGGATAACTCTTTATTGGCCATTTTTTTATATAGGAAAAATCCCTGTGTTTGTTTTACCGATATTCACAAAGTCTCTAAAGGGAGGTAAATCTTTTACTCCGGATTTTAAAGTTGTATTAGAACCGGGCAATACAAGTGATTGTGGACTGTTTTTGAGAACCAGAGGTTTGTATTCGTTTAGTGAATCTTCAACTGGCGAAATTATATATGATTACTTGGGATCTAGAGGAAACGGTTATGGTGGAGAATTCGATTATACAGTACAAAATGCAAAGGGGAGCATATATGCTTATTTTATAGATGATTTAATTGACAAAAAAGAAAAATGGGCTTTAAGATCTTATTATTGGCAGAAAATAAATAGCAAGTGGACTATGCGATCTCAAGTGGAGTTGATGAATGATAAAAGATTTAATAATTATTATAATCAAAACGATAGGGAAAAAATTATGAATACGTTGTACTCTTATATTTCTCTGACAAGGCAGGGACAAAATACAAATTTAAGTATGGGTGCCAGCCGTAAGGATAATTATGATAGCGAGAGTCATAGTTATAATATGGTAACAGCAATGTTACCGCATGTAAAATTTACTTATTATCATAAGAATATTTTTTGGGGAATAATTCATAATTTTGATGTTAGCTGTGGCAATGATTATAGAAAATATAGTGAAAATAAATTTTTCTACAAAGATACAGGTATTTTTAAATACAATCTTACAAAAGCTTTTAGACTTGGAAAAAGATTCACTTTAAAATCATCTTTAGGTTTATCGGAAAACTGGACTGACAAAAATGATAATAACGATATGGATAATACATTTATCTCAAAATACTTGGGGAATTTTAATTCAAGGCTTAGAATTACAAACTGGATGGACTGGGACGTTAAATATTCTTTAACAGCAAGAGCAGACAAGAATTCTTTGCATATTAACTCTTCTGCGAACGATTGCGGTATTGAAACAAACCAAGCATCCTTTGTTAATTATATGTATGTTGGCGATAGAATTACCGTCAGAAATGCTGTTTCTTATACTTTTAAACAGTACAGGAGAGATAATTTAGATATTGGCAATAGGATTTCTCCGTTTATTACAGAAATAACATGGACTCCCAAACATTATATTACTGCACAGGCAAATCAATCGCAATTTTTAGAGCCGTTTAAATTCAGAGATTTAAAAATCTATTTTAAAATAGGAAATTTTGAAAAAGCGTATTTTAAATTCGGAGCTTTTTATCAAAAATATGCTGATTGGCAAATGAATAATATTTTGGGTTTTGGATTATGGCCTACTCCTAAATGGAGATTTGATTATAATATAAGAACGTCTTTGCTTTTTGATTCATTGCA
>JAISRA010000028.1 GCA_031273885.1 Endomicrobium sp. | reverse complement strand
CAAAAGGTTCCTATTAAAAGCCATATAATAAACCTATTATCAAGTTTTGCCCAAAGAAGAGTTGACGCGATTACTGACAACAATATTATTAGACCGCCCATTGTAGGAGTACCATTTTTTATTATATGCGTTATGGGGCCATTGGTTCTCACTATTTGATTTATTTTAAATTTTGTAAGCCATTTAATTATATATGACCCTGCAATGAAACAAATTAAAAGACTTGTTAATATTGCGCCGCCTGCTCTGAAAGTTATATATTGGAAAACGTTAAACGGTGTGAATAGATCGCTTAAATGATAAAAAATATAATATAGCAATTCACTGCCTCTTTTTTTCTAGAATATTATAGAATTTCGTAAAAATCTCTTCTAGTTTCATACCTCTTGATGCTTTAAATAAAAAGACAGAATCCTTGTCAACAGAAATTTTCTCAAGATTTTTCAAGAGACCATCAGAGTCTTTTGAATAAAAAATATTTTTACAGTCTATAGCTTTTTTTGTATTAAAACTCATTTCCCCAAAGAGATTAATAGAGTGTATGTCTTGGTTGTTAACAAATTTTCCAAGTTCGAAATGATATTTTGCAGATTTATCGCCAAGCTCAAGCATATCGCCTAGAATAAGATTTATCTTTTTACCGGTATAGAGTTGTAAAACTGCTTGTATTGCTTGTCTTGTCGAAGATGGATTTGCATTATAGGTGTCATTTATCAAAACAGCACCGTTTTTTGTTACAATTGTTTCCATCCTCATTTTAGGAGGAACAAAAGTTTCTATTCCTTCCTTTATTTCTTCAAGGGAGAAATCAAAACTAATTGCGCAAGATATGGCAGCCAAAGCATTTGCGACATTAAATATGCCTTTTGTAAGGATTGAACTTTTAACGGATTTTTTTTTATAAAAAATTTCGAAATTTGTTTTATCTGAACACAGTACTATATTCTTTGCATAAACATCTGCGTTTGTATCCAAAGCAAACGTGATAATTTGACGATTGGCAACTTCTGAGACTGTTCTCAAAAATTTATCATCTTTATTTATAACTATGAAGCCACATTTTTTTACATTATCAAATAATACTTGTTTTTCTTCAAATACGCTTTTAGGAGACATAAAAGTTTTTAAATGTGAAAATCCTATATTTGTAATAACGCCTATGTCAGGTTTTACAATATCGGATAATATTTTAATTTCACCGTGTAACGATGTTCCCATTTCAAAAACAGCGTAATCAATATCTAATGTCAAATTAAATATAGAGAGAGGAAGCCCTATTCTATTATTAAAATTCCCCTTATTTGAAAGAGTCTTTCCTCTTTTGCTAAAAATAGAAGTCAATATTTCTTTTGTAGTAGTTTTTCCATTTGAGCCTGTAATACCTACTGTTTTTATATCTTGAAATTTTGATTTATACGCTTTAGCAAGTTTTCCTAGAGAGACAAGAGTATCGTTCGTTTTAATCATTGAAGGAGGTTTTGAAAAAGATTTTGTCCTAGTAATAATATCATTCTTTGAATATACTACCGCAGAAGCGCCTTTGTCAATTGCCTCTTTTATAAAGTCATGACCGTCGTAGTGACTGCCTTGTATAGCAAAATACACATCACCTTTTTTTATTGTTCTAGAATCGATAGAAATATTTTGTTTTAAAAGATTTGGATCACCAGTTATAAAATTTCCATTTATAGCGCGTATAAGTTCTTTAAGATAAAAATCTTCCATTAAAATCTAAATTCCTTTTGTTCAGTGCCTTTTGGAAGATTTTTTTCTTGTTCTTTTAAATTGACATATTTTTTTGCAATTTCAATATCATTGAAGTGTATCTTTTCAGTATTTATAATTTGATAAACTTCGTGCCCTTTGCCTGCAATTAGAACGATATCGCCTTTATCTGCCATCATAATTGCTTCTTTTATTGCTAACTCTCTATCAACTACAACTTTGTAGTTATTTTTATAAATTCTTTTTATGCCGACTTCGATATCTAAAATTATTTTATTTGGATCTTCTGTCCTTGGATTATCAGACGTAACAAAAACAAAATCGCTCATTTCGACGGCAACTTTACCCATTAAAGGTCTTTTTGTTCTATCTCTGTTTCCGCCACAACCAAAAACCGTAATAATTCTTTTAGATTTTATATTTTTTAGAGTTTGTAGAACATTTTTTAGAGCATCATCAGCGTGAGCATAATCTATGACTATATCAAAACCAAGATGTTTTATATTAATCCTTTCAAGTCTACCGGGTGCCTGTTTTGAATTATTTAAACCCTCAACAGCTTTTTCAAAAGAGATTCCGTTACAAACAACAACCCCTAATGCTCCCAAAGCATTATAAACGTTGTGCATCCCAATATGATTTATTTTTATTTTTGCTTTTTCCTTGTTAAAAACTAAATCAAACTTACTACCACTAGTTGAAACTTCAATATTTTCAGCTTTAAAATCTGCGACAGTTTTTTCAATTGCGGAATAAAGCTTTTTGTCTGCGTTAATGCCCATCTCAGATATTTTTTTTCCATATATGTCATCAACGTTAATTATAGCATATTTTTTGTTCTTTTTTGTTCCTGTACCAAGAATCTTAAACAACATAGACTTAGATTCAAAATAATTATCCATAGTTTTATGGAAGTCTAAATGATCTTGCGTTAAGTTTGTGAAAACAGCGACGTCAAAATCTATTCCGTAAACCCTGCCTAAACTTAAAGCATGTGAAGATACTTCCATAACAAGATGTTTTACATTATGATCTGCCATATCTCTCATAGTCTTGTAAATATCTAAAGATTGTGGTGTCGTATTTGGAGCATCTGTAACTTTTTCTTTATACCTATAGTTAACAGTGCCCATGACTCCACATTCTATGCCTATGTTTGTGAGAATACTTTCAATCATATACGTGATTGTAGTTTTTCCATTTGTGCCGGTTACACCTATAATATTTAATTCTCTGTCTGGATAATTATAAAATTTAGCACAAAAGACTGCCATAAAATTAAAAATATCATCAACTAAGATCTGAACAGCAGTAGTTGTACTGTGTTTTTTCGTTGTAATGACTACAGACGCACCTTTCTCTATAGCTTCGTCAATATAGTTGCTACCGTTTGTAGCATGGCCCGGCAGTGCAAAAAAAGCATAATTTTTGCCGATTGTTCTGGAATCGTATGATACGTCTACCACGTCAATGTTTCCGTCGCCGATGACAATAGCATTATAGTTGGAGAATAACTCTTTTAGTTTCATTTTATTCCTGATGCATACATAAATAATAAATATAAACAGTGGTCAAATAAAAGCCAAGACATTTCATTTTTATGATTATAATATTTTTCAATAGTATTTGTATAAAGCGTATCGTATATATTTTTAAAGAATACAAAAAACAGAACACATCATTTTATTAATCCTATTGTTTAGAATTAGAACAAAAAAATTATAAGCAATTTTTGATAAAGAAATTATTTCATTCAGCAACCATACTATGATTACGTGATGCGCAAAAAATATTATTTTTATTTACTTTTCACTTATATCGTCTTTCTCTATGCCAAGATACTCTGCTATCCTTTGAGCAATCTTTGCAAAAACAGGCGATACGACTGAAGCTGCATAATAACTGCTACCCTTTGGTTCATCTAAAATGACAAGCAATACAAATTCAGGATTCATTGCCGGCACCATTCCGCAAAACGAAGCAATGTAGTGTTTTGTGGAATAAGTTTTTATTGTATAATCAACCTTTTGAGCTGTGCCTGTTTTACCGCCGACTGTATATCCGTTAATTTTTGCACTTTTACCAGTGCCTAAATCTACAGTGTTTTTTAGCATTTGTTTGACTGCTTGAGCGGTTTTGACTGAAACAACTCTTCTTATATCCCTTGGTTCAAAATCAAATTTTTCTATTTTTTTTATTACATATGGTTTTTTTAATATGCCATCATTTGCGATGGCAGAAAAGGCGTTTATTATTTGCAACGGTGTAACTCCAATACCCTGTCCAAAGGAAATTGTCGGTAGAGTTAAAGCGTTCCATTTTTTTACATCCATAAGAAGACCTTTTTCTTCTCCCGGGAGATCAATGCCTGTCAAAGAATAAAATCCAAATTTTCTTATATATTCGTAAAATTTTTCTTTACCAATTTTTTGCGCAATTTTTATCATACATATATTCGATGACATCTCCATAGCTTTGCTTAGCGATATATTGCCTTCTATCTTATGGTCGTCTTTTATTGTATGCCCGGCAATTTTTAATTTACCGTTTTCTAAATAGAAGTTGTCTGAAAGTTTTACTTTGCCAGTTTCTAAAGCTGCTGCGACTGTAACAATTTTGAAAGTTGACCCAGGCTCATATATATCGCTTATAGCTAAGTTTCTTAAAGTTCCTATATCTTTAATTTTACCTAAAGAATCAAAATCAGGAAGAGAAACCATAGCAAGAATGTTGCCTGATTTAGGATCTTGAACAATACAGATAGCTTTTTTCGCTTTGTATTTTTCAAAAGCATTTTTGAGTTCCTGCTCTGCTATGAATTGTATAGTTCTATCTATGGTGAGTTCGACATTTTGCCCACACATCTTTGAATGTTCAATAAATTTATCTTGTAATATTATATATCCTCGACCATCTCTAAATCTTTTAGTAATAATACTGTTGCCTGAAAGAGAGTCATTGCAAACTTTTTCAATTCCATCCAATCCTCTGCCATTACTGCCGATTATTCCAAGAATGTGTGAAAGTAATCTCCCTTCAGGGTACTGCCTTGCGTATTTATTTTCAAAACCAATCCCCTTTAATCTCTCGTTTTTTATTTTATCAATGACCTCTGTATCAATATTGAAAGCTATAGGTACATAGGACGTATTCCCAAAATCCTTTAAACTGTTTTCCTTAATTTTAATTCCATTTTGAGCCAAAACAAATTTTATTTTACTGAAATCCTTTATTATTTTGGGATCGAGAAAGATAATATGTTGTATCACGCTTGTAGCAAGAATATTCCTTTTAGAATCTACAATATCTCCTCGTTTTGGCATAACAATATCATTACAACTTACCATTTTGTCGACGACGCAATTTATTTTTCCATGAAGGAAAATTTGCACATATATAAGCTTTATAAACAAAAGAAAAAAAATAAATAGCACTATAAGTAACAGCACATTCTTTCTGTTAATTTTTTTCTTATTGTTTTTTATCATTTCAGGATGAGCCTAACTAATATAAACTATAGATTTTTCATCAAGGTGTAAAAGACCTTTTTCACTTGCAATTTTATACATTTTATCAAGAGCGAGTATAGAGTTAATTTTTAATCTTAGTATGTCATTTTCTGCATTAATTTTATTGTAATCTGCCTGTAAACTGCTTATCTTATAGGCAAATCTTATAGAAGTATTTTGTTGCCAAAAATAAACAAACACACTAAAAGTTATGGATATAATTACTAAAAAAGATTTATGCATTTATTTTCTCTGCCGCTCTTATTTTTGCGCTTCTGCTTCTAGTGTTAACTTTTATTTCTTCTTGTGATGCCATAACGACTTTTTTTGTAAGTATTTTATATGTACGATTGTCAGAATTTTGCTTGAAATTGTACTTTACAATTCTATCTTCTAAAGAATGAAAACTTATTATTACAATTCTGCCTCCAAAACTTAATAATCCAGGAGCGACAGACAGCATAGTTTCAAGATTCTCAAATTCATTGTTCACAAAAATTCTTAAAGCCTGGAAAACCTTTGTTGCAGGATTTACTTTTCCTTTATATCTTTTAACAGAGCAAACTATAGACCTCAACTCAGCTGCGGTATTTATTATTCCTCTTTTCCTGCGCAGAAGAATTGCAGTAGCAATTTGTCTTGACTTATATTCCTCGCCGTAC
>JAISRA010000026.1 GCA_031273885.1 Endomicrobium sp. | reverse complement strand
TAAGAAAATATAAAGATTTTCAACTATTAATTCAATATTTTGAAAAATCAATATATGAAGATATGGAAACCGATTATAGTTTTCATATTTTCAAAGATGGTATATTTGATAAATCAGACATCTTGCAAAAAGATTTTGTCGATTTTGACTTAAAAAAAGACATGATAAAAACCGAACTAATCGGATTTCTAAACATCACCCACAGGCTGGAAAAAGACAAAAACGGAAAAGAGAGACTTGTGGAGATACCAAGAAAAGAGTTTGAAGTGGATGACGTGGTGAAATTTGAAAGGGCAAAAAATAAAATAGGCGTTATAGTTAATAAAGATAACAAAAAATATCTGAATTATAACGGCGACATCAATAATGATTACCTTGTTTTTTATAAACATTTTTGCTACCTGTTAATATCCGAAAAATTTAAAAAACTCGGCATTCTTGGAGTTAACTATGAATTTGTTAATGACAAAATAATGGAGAAATAAAATGACGGAAGAAGAAAATAAAACTTTAAAAAAGTATAAAGTTGATCTTGTCCTATCGGGCAAAGCTATATTCAAATATAGTTGGATTTTTGAAGCTGAAGACGAAAAAGAAGCTTTAGAAATGGCAGAGCTGGAAGAAACTCATAAAGAAGAACTTTTGAGTTTTGGAAGACCAGTTGAAGTTGAAAGCCACACGGCTGAAGAGATACAAGACGGACAATATCCCGAATTAGAAAAATATCTTGAAGATAATAAAGACGATTTTGAAAAATCTCTTGATAATAGAGAGAAACTAAGAATGGAAAAACAAAGACAGGAGTAAATAATAACTAATAAAATGAATTGTGCAAGCTATGAATTTGTTAATGACAAATTGGCAAAGGAATAAAAACGTTTGACAAAATACTTTAAAACCCTTGACAAAAAACATTAAAGCTCTTTAATCTCTTCAAAATACTAAAAAATCATTAATGATAATTTGCGAAGATGTTTTTAGATGTGAGGATATAGGAGAGTTGAGAGACCTCGCAAGAGAGTTTTACATTGACAATCTTGCTAATACTGAAGTATATAATGATGAGGTTGGTTTAATAAAATTCAGTAAAGCTGGCTATAAAAAGCCTTTGTCTTTTAGTGGAGATATAAGAAAGATAAAATTATTTGCTGTTTTAAAAGAACTTGTAAAAGAAGGAAAGATTTTTAATAGAGAAGTTGATAGATATAAAAGAGAAAAAACTGAGTGGCTTTACTTAAAAACAAGTGTTATATTATATGATATAAAACTAGAAATTATAATTGATATAAGAAAGGATTGTAATGGCATTTTATACTATGACCATGTAATTTACCAATAAAAAAACCCTTACTGGTTCTGCCTACAATTACAGCCAATATAAGGGAGCTACACGCATTATATTAAAATCTACCCCACTTGTCAAGCAAAATCTTTTAATTTTTTTTCTTGACAATTAAAAATTAATAATTATATTCCGCTTGTTGAGGGCTCGTAACCCACAAGAAGCGTAAACTTTAGACGTCATATAAAGTAAAAATCAAAATTTTATGATATATAGACGGGGGAAGCAACAGAAATAAGATATAAAAATATCAAATACTGTTGGCACGACCTTTTTGCGTGTTACGAACTTCCCTCACCATTTTTTTTATTTCGTAAATAACAAAAAGAGGTCAATATGACAAATTTAAATATCAACTTGGTTGAGGTTGTAAATAATCAATCAGTGACAACGTCACTTAAAATAGCAGAAGTGTTTAATAAAGAACATAAAAATGTTCTAAAATCTATAGAAATTCTTGAATGTTCTGAAGAATTTAGATCGGCTAACTTTTCAGCCGATGTTTATTTTGATGTGTATGATAGAGAACAAAAACAGTATAACATCACTCGCGACGGTTTCACATTCCTTGCGATGGGTTTTACTGGCAAGAAAGCCGCGCAGTTTAAAGAAGCGTATATAAAAGCCTTTAATACAATGGAACAGATGCTTTTAAAAGCAAGTTTAAAACCAACTCTACCATCCAACGCTTGTCCCTACAATAAATACCTAACAACCCCAGACATCCCCCAAGAATTAAAAAATCTTGAAATAGTAAAACTAGACCCCAACTACAAAAACGGTGAAAGATTATGCTATTGGTGTCCCACCGTGTGCGAATGTCCCGAATGTTATAAAAGCGTATATGCTCAAGTAAGAGAAAAAGTAGGCTTGTATATTCATACTATCTTTGAGAAAATGATAAAAAGCGAAATAGACAAGGATTGCAATCAATATAATTTACTTGATAAAGTTATATACGATTTGATAAAAACCAACAGAGAAGAGGACTGGAAAAACGGTTTCAATATGGATTTTATTCAAAAAATAAATGAACTGGCTCTCATAGGCTATAAAACAAAATATAACATAACCGCAGAAAACGCAAAGCAAAGAATTTGCCTGGCATAAATTAACCCATTTTAATAATAATTTTAAATAAAACTATGACAAATGAAAACATAGCTATCTTTGATGGTGGCTTAAAAACCTTTGAATACAAAGACAGTGAAAATAGTAAAATTTCTATTTTCACAGCCCTAGAACAAAAAAGAAAAGATATAACCGCCATAGGTTTCAAAACTTTTCTTGATTATCTTGAAAACTACAAAGCATTCCACGAGACCAAAGCCGAAACCATCGGAGCAACCCACAGAGAACACAAAAGAATAAGCGGAATGGTGGAAGCGGTGAATGATATATTGGAAACCGCGAGAAACTTACAATTAGATATTTAATAATAAATAAAGGAGTAAAAATGAAATTTGAAAGATTAAAGATATTTTTTAAAAACTTTTTTAAAATTAAATCAAGAACCAAAAAAGGCGTTCTTCTGGATTATAATTACTATTACGATGTATCGTTTGTGGACAGGATTAAATGTATTGATTTCACCATTCAACTCTCCAACGGCAAAACAGTAAAATACTATATATTTGATACAAAAAAAGTTTTTGGTGTTCCTGTTCAATATTGTGAAGTTGTGTTTAAACCAGTCTTATTTTCAGTATTTGGAGCAGAACTGGAATATATTTTTATTATAGAAAAGGAGTAAAAATGACCAATCTAAACCCAAAGGACGAAAAGCAAGAAAATATAGTTTTTTCGTCCATCGTTGTTGAAAAAACCAACAGAGCCATCCGCCAAATGTATAAAAAACTAAAGGATTATTATTGGGAAAAAGCCGCCGAAGATATGGGTGTATTTGTGAAAGACTATTATAACCCTGATGGTCACCCATTGGCTGACTTATCTTTTTATGCCAATGATGATGAAATTGACGAAAGAACTTTAGAATATTTCATAGAAGAAATGACCAATGAAAAAAAAGGATTGTCATCGGAAGTTTTTCAATACTTTGAAGAGGACGAAGACCAAACCGAAGAGGAAGAGCTTTTAGAAAGTAGATATATTGATAGCCTGACATATTTAGATTATGAGAAAATAATTAATAATGATTAATAAATAATAATAAAGGAGTTAAAATGACAAATAACAGAACCATAGATTACCACACTTTTAAAAATAAATTGCTTGAAAGTTACCCTGAAAGTTTAATTGATATTCAGCTTGTTTATAAAGACGATA
>JAISRA010000127.1 GCA_031273885.1 Endomicrobium sp. | reverse complement strand
GCAGAATTTTATGTTTAGATTCCCTTGCTGCAAAAATCGCACCTTCAATTGTTGAAACGGGGGCAAAATCCCCCCCCATTGCGTCAAGTGCAATTATCATCGTTTATGAGCTTCTTGATGTGATGGGTGCTCAGATTTTTTTGCTTTATTATACACAACAAGCTTACCGTCATAAAATCCGCATTCAGGACATATTTTATGAGACATTCTTGCTGCACCACAATTCGAACATTTGCTTAAATTTGGTGTAGCAAGCTTTGAATTTGCTGATCTTCTGCAATCCCTGCGATGAGGGGTATGTTTTCTTTTTGGATTTGGCACCTTTATTCCCTCCGATTATTTTTATTTAACAATTTTTCCCATCTTTCTTTAATAAGTTCACCGTTTTTTTCAACGCAAGAACAAAAATCGCTTTTTTTATTATATCTGCCACAAATTTTGCATATTCCCAAACAGTCTTTGCTACATAAAGGCTTCATAGGCATTTCAAGCAGCAACAGCTGACGGACTTCTTCGTCAACATCAACACAGTCGTTTATAACGCACATATCAATATCTATAGGAATTTCCAAAGAGTGGCTGTAAACATGAAGACAACGAGAACATTCAAGATTAACAGATCCTTTTATTTTACCATTTACATATACTTTATCATCAGATATTTTAACAGCTTTAAACGATACAACCACATCAGACTTACACCCTGTATCGCCCATATACTTACGTGCCTTGACCTCAATAATTCTTGTCTTCAAAAAATCATACAAATTTACTATTAGTTTTGTCATAAACAATTCATGGAGCTCTTAACCATTAACCACCCAATACTTTTTTAGCTTCTCTTGCAATCATTAATTCTTCATTTGTGGGAATTACCATGATTTTTACTTTTGAGTTCTCTGTTGAAACAAATCTTTCTTCGCTTGAACGTTCATTGTTTTTTTGCACATCAATCTCAATTCCCAAAGCATTAAGATTTTTACAAGACGTTTCTCTTACAATTGCAGAATTTTCACCCATACCAGCTGTAAAAATTAAACCATCAATATTGTTTAAAATTCCATAATAAGCGCTTATATATTTCTTTATACTGTACGTAAGCATTTTAAAAGCAAGAGTCGCCCTTTTATTACCTTCACTAGATGCTTGAATAATAGCTCTCATATCAGCTGAAAGACCAGATATACCTGCCAACCCACTTTTTTTATTCATTAAATCATTTAAAACAGACCCGTCCTTATACTCGGGGTACTCTCCCACAAGGTAAGCTATAATCGCAGGATCTATATCTCCACATCTTGTTCCCATTACAACTCCTTGCAAAGGAGTAAAGCCCATAGAAGTGTCTATAACTTTTCCTTTTTCAATTGCAGTTATGCTACTCCCATTGCCTAAATGCGCGGTAATCAAATTCAGTTTATCTAAAGATTTTCCAAGCATCACAGCAGCTCTTTGAGAAACATAGTTGTGCGAAGTTCCATGAAAGCCGTATCTTCTTATATGATCTTTTTCATAAAATTCATAAGGGAGCGCATACATATACGCATAATCAGGCATTGTCTGATGGAAAGCTGTGTCAAAAACTAAGACAGACGGTACTCCTGGAAGCATTTTTTCTACGGCGAGAATACCGGCGTAATGGGCTGGAGTGTGCAATGGCGCTATTGAAAAACATTCCTTTAAACCTTTTTTTACTGTTTTTGTGACCAAAACAGATTCCGAAAACTTATCTCTACCATGAACTATCCTATGCCCTATAACAGTAATTTCATTTATATTTTTAATGCTTCCTGTTTCTTTATCCAACAATCCTTTTATTATGAGTTCCACTGCTTCTGTATGGCTTGTAACTTTTACTGCCTCTTTTTTCTCTGCGGAATTTATTGTTTGTCTTTTATAAAATGCCTGGGGCAAACCTATGCATTCAATTAATCCCCAAGCAACTTTTTTCTCACTGGTCATTTCAAACAAAGTATATTTAACTGACGACGAACCGCAATTAACCACTAATACTTTCATATTATTTTAAACCCCACTAATATATTTTTTATTCATTTACCTGAGAGGGACAACCCTCAGAAAAATTTTATCGGTAAAATAACAAACATTTTACATCTATCTAATGACGATTGTATAGTATTTTCGATTTATTGTCAATAAAAACATCTTTTGGAGTTTTGGAATTATTTTAAGGCAAAGAAACAAGGTAAAACAAGACTGCAAGCTCTAAATCACAACAGAACTCTACTCTTTTATAACACACAATCTGTAATAGGAAATCAAATGTAATAAAGTTTGATTTTTTATTTAGTATTTTAATTTTCTTCCTTCTCTGCATAAAAAATATAAAGACAACGATATAAATATTTATCCCTTACATATTCTCAATTAATCACATTAATTAATTGAAAAACTCATCTTTTACTGCCTGCAAAGCAATAGTTTTGAATATGTGCTGCTTTAAAACGAAAAACAAATTTTATTTATTTTTTCTAGCCATTGCTTGAATTTTTGTAGGCAACCCCCAAAGATTGATGAAACCTTCAGCATCTTTCTGATTATAAATTTCATCTTTTTCAAAGGTAGCAAATTTTTCTGAATATAATGAATATTCTGCTTCTCTTGCAACAGGCGTAATATTTCCTTTATAAAGTTTTAATTTAACATCACCTGTGACATATTTTTGTGTTTCATCGATAAACGCCTCGAGAGCTTTTCTTAAAGGCGAAAACCACAAACCATAATATGCGATTTCAGCATATTTTGAAGACAATGATTGCTTAAAATGTAAAGTGTCACGATCAAGTACAACCGATTCAATTTCTTCATGAGCCGCATATAAAACAGCAGCTGCAGGTGACTCGTAAACTCCTCTAGATTTCATACCGACAAGTCTATTTTCAACAATATCTATCCTTCCTATCCCATTTGCACCCGCGATTTTATTTAATTTTGTAATTAATTCCACAGGTAACTCTCTTTTGCCATCAACAGCAACAGGAATACCTTTTTCAAATGCGATAGAAATATACGTAGACTTATCCGGTGCTTTTTCAGGAGAAACCGTCATTTTAAACATAACCTCATCATATTCTTTGCTAAGATCTTCCAAAATGCCACCTTCATAAGAAACATGCCACAAATTTGCATCTGAAGAATACGGTTTTGCTTTCGTTACAGGAATAGGAATATCTCTTTTCTTGGCATAATCAATAGCGTCTTCT
>JAISRA010000122.1 GCA_031273885.1 Endomicrobium sp. | reverse complement strand
TTGTCAAATCATATCTTCTGACAGATTTAAAAAGAAGTTCTTCCAAAAATCCCTGCGCTCTTTCTTGCATAATGAATTCTTGAGTTTTTAAAACCCTGTATATATAATTAATAGCTTCTTTTTGACCTTTTATAGTATCCTTCTTTAATGTCAAAAGAATAGAAGCATCCTTTAGAATAGATACTGTAGTAAAACCTTTTGCTTGAAGTTTTTTTACCAAATCTTCCTTTAATTCTTTTCCAGAATCTTCAATTATTTCACCAGTTACTTCATCATAAATATCTTCCGCAAGATAATCAATTGAAAGTGAAGTCGATACAGATTCCAATGATACCTCTTTAACTTCTTTAAAGAGATTTAAAATTTCTTGATCAATTTCAAACCCTAACGCACGCAGAAAAGTAGTTGCAAATATCTTTCTCTTGCGATCAATTCTCACATATAATATTCCGTTCTGATCAAATTCAAACTCAACCCATGCGCCTCTATAAGGAATTATCCTTGCAAAGTGCAAAGGCTTACCTAAAACGGTAACTCTTTTTTCTTCATCTTCCTCGAATATTACTCCGGGAGAACGGTGAATCTGGCTTACAACAACGCGTTCTGCTCCGTTTACAATAAACGTAGCCGTATCAGTCATTAAAGGAATATCGCCAAAATACACCTCTTGTTCTGAAAGTTCCTTTTCTCTGCCGTCTTCTTTCCTATGCATAAGTCTTAGCTTAACTTTTAAAGGAAGTGCATAAGTAGCGTCTCTGACAATGGATTCTTCAACGGAATATTTTGGTTCACCAAAAGAATAAGAAACATATTCCAAAACCAAACTCTCATCTGAGTTTGTTAAAGGAAATATATCTCTAAAAACACCTTCTAGTCCTTGAAACTTTCTTTTTTCAGGTGCAACATTCTGTTGTAAAAATTCAGCAAAAGAATCTTTTTGCATCTTTAAAAGAAGAGGAGGATCTATTGGAGCTCCAATTTTTCCAAAGTTAACTTTATTCATTATTTCAACCTGTTCTTTATTTTATATACAATCGACAAATGGACATTTGTCGTACGCAATAAATATTATTTGTCAACTATTATCGAGTTTGAAGCATTTTTTCAGGTTTATTTAAGTTCAACAGTTGCACCTGCATCCGTAAGTTTTTTCTTTATCTCCTCAGCTTCAGCTTTCGTGATGTTTTCCTTTACTGTCTTAGGAGCGCCGTCAACAAGATCTTTTGCCTCTTTAAGACCAAGACCAGTAACTTCTCTTACAACTTTAATAACATTTATTTTGCTTGCGCCGGTACTTACAAGAACAACATTAAATTCAGTTTTTTCTTCTTCAGCTATTGTCGCGATGCCACCACTACCAACCGGAGAAGTCGCTGATACAACCGATACCGGTACCGAAACCATCGCTGATACGCCAAACCTTTCTTCCAATGCTTTTACAAGCTCTGAAAGTTCGATAACTGACAATGAAGAAATTGCTTCAATTAACTGATCTTTTGATAATTCTGCCATCTCACTACCCTCCAATCAATAACTTCTGTTTTATTTTTTTTGACAATCTGCCATTAACTTATGTTTTGAATACGAAATAATTTGCGTTAAAACGAAGATTGTGTCGGCGGATGGGAATTGTGACAAAAATAGATTTCTATATTTTCGCCATCCTTGAATATATCTGTTTCATTATAAATATGATCGCTACTACGCTGCTTGCTTTTTTACTATTGCATCTAATACTGTTACTAAATCTCTTATATTTGCTACCAACACATTAACAAAACTTGTTATAGGAGCGTTCATACTACCTAACATTTTTACCATGAGAATTTCCCTTGAAGGAAGCATAGAAAGTTTTTCAACAACTGAAGCATCCACAAATTTACCTTCTAAGAACCCTGCTCTTATCTTTAATTTAGTATGTATTCTGGCAAAATTCATAACAACCTTTGCAGGAGATATAATGTCTCCGTTTTCGATAATAAGAGCAGTAGGTCCACAAAAATTTTTACCTGCTTCAATACCTGCTTCTTTAAGAGCTATTTCACTTAGCGTGTTTTTAACAACAGCATATTCACTGTTAAAAGAACGTAGTTTTAAACGAAGTTCCGAAAGTTCTTCAACTGTAAGACCGTGATATTCTGTTAATATCAAGCCCTTCATTAATTTAAATTTCTCAGTCAATCTCTTTACAATTTCTCGATTTCTTACATTAGGCATTTTTTACTCCCGCACCCAACTCAGCTTTTAATACAAACAAAAAAACTTCCCCTAGAGAAGTTTTAAATTGATAATAATATTTTCTTCGTCTCGGTAAGAAAAGGAATATTGTCCTTTTTAATATCTTGCAACATCTTACTGTCTTTGACTACAGTATTAGCCGTTACACAACAACAAATATTCTCGCAGATTTTAGCTGCAAAAATAAGATATAAATCCGGCAGTGACCTACTCTCCCAGGACCCTGCGGTCCAAGTACCATCGGCCCTGATGGGCTTAACTTCCGAGTTCGGAATGAGATCGGGTGTGACACCATCGGAATAACCACCGGAAA
>JAISRA010000063.1 GCA_031273885.1 Endomicrobium sp. | reverse complement strand
TTATCAATGCACTATTGTTTATACCTCAGGCAATAAATATATATAAAACTAAGAGCGCAAAAGGGCTTTCGTTGACAACTTTTGCCGGGTTTAATATTATGCAAATATTTACTATACTGCATGCATATTTGCGTAATGATTATGTATTGATGTTCGGTATGGGTTTAAGTTTTATATTTTGCGGAATTACTACTTTATTTATTATTAAGTACAGATAGTATAATTTTCATCCATTCCTTCCTTGTTGTAAAATCTTCATATCTTTAAAGCATGTTAATGATGATGTAAAACTGTGTAAGATGAGTTTGTGAAGTCGGTTAAATGTGTTACAATAGTATTGGAAATCATAATTAATAAAAATCAAATCAGTTGCGGTAGAATAAACCTAAAATACCATGAAAACTGCAGTATAAGTGGCGCCGGCGCATATATTTTACATAGAATAAATAAGGTAAGGCTTAAATATTTGTTTGTCAGTGATAAAAAAACAAAGAGGCATCCCTGTATTTAACGGTTTAAGTGCTTATAATATTTTTGGAAAAAGGTATATGAGAAAATACATTTTATGTTGCCTGATTTTCTTTAACTTTTCTTTACTGTATGCGAAAGAAATAATTGTTTTAACATTGCAACAATGTGAAAAAAGTGCTTTGGAAAATTCTCCAACTGTCAAATCCTTAAACTATCAACTTGAAGCTGCAACGAAGAATCTAAAAGCACAAAAAACTTTTTTTTATCCGTCTTTAACTTTAGATGCAAGTTGCGGTTATACAGCTGTAATTCCGACGCTGTCTGTGATGGAATTTAAACAAAAACTGGGCAATGAATGGAATTATTCTGCGGGTCCTACTGTTAGTTACAGCCTTTTTGACAATGGTATAAGAAAGAGTAATTATGAGAGCATAAAAAATCTTTGTGAATCTAAACAGGAAGATTTGAAATGGGAAAAGAAAAATCTTGTTTTTAATGTTCGTTTACAATATTTTAAGATACAATCCGACCTTGAGAAAATATATTTTCTTGGACAACGCCTGAAACTTGTTTTAAAACAGTATAAAGATATTTCTGTAGGCTATAAATTCGGTTCTAAAGGGGAATTGGATTTGTTAATGGCTGAGAGACAAGTTTTATCTACACGAAATCAAATAATTTCAGCCAGAAGTAATGTTGCCAAGTCGCTGCGTACTTTATTTGAACTTACTATAGATAATTTCAATATAGACCCGTCTTTTCCGACAGATTATAGACTAGCAGGTGAAAAATACATAACACATGCCACTGCCGTGCTAAAATTTGATGATATAGATATTTCTCTTAATAAGTTTTTACAATATGAAAGTTATAATTTTGATGAAAAAAATCCACAAGTTATATCTCTTGAAAAAATGCAGAAGCATTATGAAAACATCTCAGAAAGTTATAACTCGCAAAAATGGCCTTTGATTACTTTTAAAGCGGGAGGATATTATCAGTACCCTAACGGACCTGTAATGGAAGGTATATTGCAGAGAAATGTTATTTTAAATTTTTCTATGCCATTATTTGAAACTGGTGGAAAAAAAGCATTGTCCAAAGCTCAAGAATTTGCGGCTCAATCCGTTTTAGCACAGAAAGCACAGTTATTGGCTTTATTAAAAACAAATTTTTATAATGCAAAAGACAGATTATCTTCAATAAAAAGATCAGAAGATTTATATATTCAAATGATAAAAAATAATCAGAAGTTAGCAGAGCTGACATATATTTCTTACAAATTTGGGCACACGGCATTTTTAGAAGTTCAAACTTCAAATTTTGATTTGCTGCAAAGCCAAATATATTTTGTAGACTTAAAAATAGAAAAACTTGCTCTTTTAGTTGTTTTGGCAAATTTAGGAGTTATATGAAAAAGAAAATTATTATTTTAGCTATTTCACTTATTGCATTGTTAATTATTGCATTATTGTTTTTTAGACATCAGCCTTTTGCTTACAGCGGAGTCGTTGAAGCAATAGAAATTGATATATCTTCTAAGATTTCTGACAATATAACAAAGTTTTATGTTAAAGAAGGCGATAGAGTAGTGAAAGGACAAGTGCTGCTTGAGCTTGAAGGGCAAGATATTTTGCGGTCTTATAATTTTGCTAGGTCAGAATATGAAAGAATAAAAAAGATTTATAATAGAAATGCAGTATCAAAAGAGATTTATGATTTTAAGAAATACCTATATGATGACGCTGAAATCAAAAAAAACTATCTTATAATCAAAAGTCCCATTGACGGGACAGTTTTATACAAATACTACAATGAAGGTGAAATGGTAACAGTTGGCAGAAAAATATTAACTGTTGCTGATTTGAAAGAAATGGATGTTTGGGTATACTTACCGCATAATGCAATAGCATCGATAAATGTTGGAGAAAAGGTTTCAGGCTTTCTATCTGAAATAAATAAAGAATTTATGGGTTTTATATGTTCAATCAATGACACTGCGGAGTTTACTCCTAAAAATGTTCAAACAAAGAATGAACGCGAAAGACTGGTTTACGGAGTAAAAATACGTTTTAAAAACGATGAAAATTTAACTTTAAAACCGGGAATGACTCTGGAGATAAAATTTAAAAACTGACTATCATGCAACTTTTAAGCGTTATTATTGGAAATGCAACAAAACTTATGTGTACTACTGAAGCTTTGATCAATGTCAGTGCCATTTTTGAAGGCGGGCTTGTGCATGCTATTATAGGACCAAACGGTGCAGGTAAAACAACTCTTACGCGAGTCATTGCTGGTCTTTTAAAGCTTAATGATGGCAATATAGAATATTTTCTTGAGAACCAAAGAATCACACAAGTGAAAACTTGTTTAGGCTATTTCCCTCAGGAATCAAGTTTATATTCTGACCTTACTTGTCAGGAACATCTGGAATTTTTTAAAGAACTTTATAATATAGATAAAAAAGAATTCGCTATAAGAAGCAATCGGCTATATGAAGCTACAGGAATGTTTCAGTTTAAAGATGTAAGAGTCGGATCTTTATCAGGAGGTATGTATAAAAAGTTGGGATTGATGTGCGTGTTGCTAAACAGACCCAAACTTTTGTTATTAGATGAGCCGACAATAGGAGTTGATCCCGTAAGCCGTGTAGAGCTTTGGGACTTGATTTATAGTTTTGCAAAAAACAGTATAACGATAATAATGACTACGTCTTATATGGATGAAGCTAAGAGAGCAGACAAAATACATGTTTTAAACGAAGGCCGATTATTAATGAGTGGTAAGCCTATGGAGTTAATGAATAAATATCACTTAGATAAGATTGAAGATATATTTTTTAAAAATAGTGAACAATAAAGATAATAATTCCCCTATTATTGAAGTTAAAAATTTAGTTGTGTCTTTTGGCAGTTTCAAAGCTGTCGATAATATATCTTTTAGCGTAAATAAAGGGGAAATATTTGGGTTTCTAGGTGCAAACGGCGCAGGTAAAACTACCACGATAAGAACTATCTGTGGCATATTAAATCCTTCATCAGGCAAAATATGCCTTTACGGTGAAGATATCTCCGCAAATACTTCCAATATAAAAACAAGCATAGGCTATATGTCTCAAAAATTTACTTTATATAAAGATTTAACTGTGAAAGAAAATATGGATTTTGCAGGCGCTCTATATAATATTAGTAAAAAAGATATAGATCAACAGATGAAAAAACTCTTTGGATTTATAAATTTCAAAGAAGATGAAAATACCATAGTTCAAAATCTCTCCCTTGGTGTAAAACAAATAATTGCTTTATGTGCAACACTTATCCATAATCCGGATATTATATTTTTAGACGAACCTACCGCCGGAGTTGCACCGCAGGTTAGAGCAGATTTTTGGCGGCTTATAAAACAGCTGACTACAGAAGGGAAGACGATTTTTATAACCACGCATTATATGGATGAAGCCGAATATTCTGACAGATTGGTTCTTATGCAGACAGGTAAAATTATAGCTATGGGTACACCTATAGAATTGAAAAAACAGTTTTCTAGAGATACCTTAGAAGAAGTGTTTTTAGCTGCACTATTAAGGGGAAACTCCAAATGATTTCAAAAACAAATATAAAAGCCGTTGCTTATAAAGAATACAGGCACATTGCTAGGGATCCGTTTACTTTGATTGTTGCTCTGGTGTTTCCTTTGATTCTTGTTTTATTTTTTGGTTTTATAATAGACTTGGATTATAAACATATCGTTATAGATGTTCAAGACAATGATAAATCACAAATATCCAGACATTTCACTGAAATATTTACTTCATCTGAATATTTTGATGTAAAACAACTTCAGTTTCAATCCGAGGCAGAATGTAAGCTTGTAAAAAATGATACACCGGCCATAATGATAATAAAAGAAGATTTCGGTAAAAATATTGTAAGAGGCCAGCCGGGGAAGATACAGTTTTTGTTGGATGGTTCTGATAATGCAAAAACAGGTATTCTTATCGGTTATCTGACTGCCGCAACAGCTGCAGGAAATAAAATATTTGCCAAAGATTTGGGATTTGACCAAAATAATACATATGAAATAATCAGAACGCGTTTTTTATTTAACACTGAACTAAATAGTCGCTGGTTTGTAGTGCCTGGCCTTAGTACGATAATTATAGGATTGATAGCAATAATACTGACCTCTCTTACTATAGCAAAAGAATGGGAAAACGGTTCTATGGAGTTACTGCTTTCTACTTCTGTTCGCCCTATAGAAATAGTTATGGGGAAAATTATTCCTTATTTTGTTTTAAATTTTTTTAATATACTGATAGTTTTTATTGTTGCTTTAATTGTATTCAAAATACCTTTTGAAGGAAATTTTTTATTATATATAGCAGCTTGTATTATTTATGTAACTGGAACTTTAGCGCTTGGTATTTTGATCTCTGTCGTTACACGTCAGCAACAGGCAGCGGTACAAATTGCATTTGCCATCGGTCTGCTCCCTTCTTTTATGTTTTCAGGATTTATATTTTCCATAGAAAATATGCCTTTATTTTTCAGATATTTTACGGCTGTTTTTCCACAACGATGGTTTATGTTGATAAGCAGAAGTTTATTTTTAAGTCGTGCCGGGTTTAATTCTTTATTTCTTCCTTTTCTGATTATAACTGCATTTAGCGTAATAATGATAATTTTAGCAAGTAAAAAATTTAAAACGGACTTAGAACCTTGAAGAAAAGAATAATAACAGGTTTTATTAAAAAAGAATTTAAGCAAATTATCAGAGACAAAAAGATGATACTTGTGCTTTGTTTTTTGCCTACTGTACAAACTATACTGTTTGGTCTTGCTTTGACAAATGAAGTAAAGAATATAAAACTTGTAACAATGGCGAAACCGAATGATGCAATAGCGCAAAAAATAAAAGAAAAAACGCTCGCAAGCGGTTGGTTTAAAAAAGTTAAAAATGTGGATACAGCTGATTTTTCCAAAGCGGAAAACTTACTTTTATCTAGAAAGGCAGAAGCGATTCTTATTGCTCCTAAAGAAGGTTTTTTACATGGTATTGAAAGAAACAAACCAATACAGCTTTTGATAGATGCTACAAATGCCGCTAGAGCAAGGCAGACGGATGCTTATATAAAAACTATCATTTCACAAGTAGTCCAAGAAAGAAATACTAAATCCAATATAAGCAGTCTGATAGAAATTGATATAAGGGTTTTATATAACCATAATTTAAATACGGCGCCGTTTATGATCCCGGCAATATCTGTGTTGTCAACTTTCATGGTCATAATGCTTGTATGTTGCATGGCAGTAACAAAAGAAAAAGAACAGGGTACTATGGAAAAACTTATTTCTTCTCCTGCAACGCTGGTTGAAATAATAGTTGGAAAAACTTTGCCTTATATTTTTATTGGCGTGTTTTTGGTATGTTTTATTATATTCGTAGGAGTTGTAACTATGGATGTGCCGCTAAGAGGATGTTTGTGGCAGATTTTTGTCACAGCAATATTTTTTATATTAACTGCACTCAGTTTAGCAATAATTGTTTCTACAATGGCAAATAATCAGCAGCAGGCAATGATGGG
>JAISRA010000001.1 GCA_031273885.1 Endomicrobium sp. | reverse complement strand
GGCTGAAGAAAAAAAGAAAACAAAAACTTTGCGTACAAATAATATAATCAACTCAATAAACAATAACCAAGCTCTTGGGACGAGAAAAGCTAAAGCTAATCGTTTTTTTTTTTTTTTTTGTATTGGAAGAAAGTTATGGAGAATATTGCAAAACATAATTATTAGTTATTTGGTTAATATCGATTATACGTATACTAAAAAACAACTTAATTGTCAAGTTTTTTTATTTTATTGTATATGTTTATAACATTTGGGAAAAAATCTCCCTTTTCTTAATTAATGGTTCTTTACTATATTTTACTTCTGGACATATTCTATTTAATCCTCTAATATTTATGCCAGAGAATAGGTTTCCCGTTCTCATTCTATACCTTGTATTTGTTAATAAAGTGTTTCACAATCTATATAGCAAATCTAAAATACATTAAAACTTACCATTACATATCTTACAGTCGCTTTTGCAAAAATATACAAGGAAACTAATAAAGTTAAAGGACGAAGTAGATTGAAGCAAAAGTAGATTGTAAAGGATGTAGTAACAAGTCTCAATGTATCTTTAAAATACTATATAATTCTAATGATTTATATCAACTAAAATACTTGAAGTATCGATTTTAATGTTTTCTGTATATATCAGTTCGTTTTTTTCCCCATAAACCGAGTATAGTTTAATTGTATATTCACCTTTTGGTAATTTTATCGAACCAATTCTAATATTGTCAGGTAAAGTGCTCCACTGTCTGATATCCGCCATACTTGATTCTTTTATTAATTTTGATGAAGCTAAAAATGAAGCCGTTGAAGCAAATGAAGCAAGGGGATTTTGATCTGCAGTTTTATATAGAGCATAAGAGGCCATTATAGCTGTTGTGTATTTTGCAATTGCAGCAGCCGTTAATTTTGCATATATTTTTGTTTTTTCATAATTAAAGTCTTCATAGGCAATAGCAGACAATGGTTCGACTAGAAACAATGAAAAATTGTTAATCTCCTTGCCATCCATATCAAATATTTTTGCAATAATTTTGTCGTTTAGGTGTTTTTGCGCAATCTCTGGCAATTCAATTTCAACAAAAATACCGTCGTTATCACTAAATATGTATAAACTTCTTATAAAATCATAAAAATCCCTGCTATTGTTAGCAAATAAACTCAATGCTATTGGAATTTTTACCGTTTTTGTCGTTTTTTGCGCTATAATTCCCTCTTTGTACAGTATAAATAAATTATCAATAACCTTGTCATTACTCTTTTGATCTAAAAATGTACCTAACTCATCTGAATAATTTGTATTGGACACAAGTTTATTTTTAATTTCATTCAACGGCATTAGATGTAGTTTATCAAAATTTTTCTTAAATTCTTCGCTTTTTTTGTTAAAAGACGGATAAATATTGTAATTTTTTAACAAAAAATCCTTCGCAGAGCTATATGATGTCATTGCTCTTTGATGATCGTCGTTTTCTTCAAAAATAAAACTTCCCCACAGTTTTAGTAACAGATCCTGTTTATATACAGGTTTTCCCGCTGTTTCTTCTCTATAATTCTTCGTCAAACTATCCCATTCAATTATATTACTCCTTGCGCTTCTTAAATATTGAATTTTTTCTTCTCCTTCGATACTTCTATACAGTTTATAGTTAATTAACGATTTATAAAATCTTATCATTGATGATTCGTATTTTTCACTCTTGTAGTCATCAAGATTATCGTCGACACCACCCTTTATTTTAGAACTTATACTAACGGTAAAAGAATCCCTATCTATTTTTTCAGCCTCATCAAAATATTTTAATGCTATTTTGTAGTTACCGGCAAGATAATTTACTGTACCCTGTTCTAATTTTCTCAATAAATCTAACCTTTCTTCTGGATAAAAATTCTTATCATTAACAATTTTTAATGCCGAAACATAATCCTTTTTTGACAAATTCAAATTCAATTTTTCCTGTATTTGTCTATATCCAATCGTTGAACAACTTAAAAAAAATAGGCAAAGAGCAAGCGTTTTACTTTTATAATTAAACATTAAAAATTACCAGCCAACTTTTTTTCTTTTGGAATACTTTGTAGCCTCATATAGTGTTCTGGACACTTCTTCGCCACTTTCAATTTCTACCAATCTCACGCTTAGAGAATATTCCTTTAGAGTCTGACCGTTTGACGTTTTTTGTTCCATAACAACCTCTCCAAATAATATTAAATCAGCGCCAGATGCTTTTCCTATGCTCTTTATGTCAGAAGCCTTAACCATACCATCGTTTTGAAATTTAATTTCCTTCAAAATTCTATCCCTATCTTTAGCGGAAATTAAATCAAATTCGCCATTTTCGAACAAATCATTCAATATTTTATTACCTAAAGCTACTACTGGGAAATTATCTTCGGAGGTTTTATTTTCAATTTCTCCGACAAATATCTTGGGAGTTTTATAATTATTTTCTCTCAAATATCTCTTGAATCTTCCGTGATTCATGATTTTTTCTATAATTGACTTACTGGCTAGGTTAGTGTCTGTAGTCAACCATTCGTCAGTAATATTCATAGCCTTTTTGTCACCAGCATCAGTTGATAATCTTTGGGCTTTAATTTTAGGGGCGCAAGATGAGACTGCGACAACCAAAACAATTAAAAATATTTTTTTCATATTTTTCATATTTTTCTCCTAATCAACAAGATTATTAAAATTATTAATAGTAAAAGTCAAAAATTTATCTAATATTTTAGAATATATTTGCTCAAAATTAGTGCCCGACTCACTAATGGTTGTATTTATTGTGTTGGATACAATACCATCACTGGTGACAATCAACTGAAATGTGCCAGAATGCTTTTCAAATCCCGGAACGTTTAAAGAATCCTTTTTAATTGTAATAATCCCTCTTATTGTTTTTGTTGATTTTTCAGGATTATTGGTAATTTTTAGATTATTCTCAATCAAGAGCGTAGTAACAACATTTGTAATCTCTTCATTATCGATATTTATATAATAAATTGACTTATCATTTTTTCTTAAATCACGTTTTATCGCCATAATATCCTCATAAGAGACAACCTCTGATATTTCTTTTTTGCCAAGAAAGATATATTTGTTATTCAAGATTGCTCTAGCTTTATAGTTTTCTTCAAGCTTTTTTAGCGATGGGCGATGTTTTGAGTCTAATAATAAATCTTTCATTTCTTTATCAATTCGCTCTATATCTGCCTTTAATTCATTAGTTGCTACATCTTTATTCAATACAGCAAGCGCATAAAAAGTATTATTTTTTTCTGCAGTTTTTGTAATAGCCACACCCTTTAATAGGCCAGAACTGTCTTCCTGTATAACATCAGTAGTGAAGGAATTAACGCTTGCATTTCTACTGGACAACTCACTCCTAAAGGTACTATTGACTTTTGTTTCAAAAATTTTCTGGATATTACTTCTGGCGTTTGACATTGCTAAATCGAGACTTTCACCGCTACCAACTGCGCAAATATCGTCACTTGAACATTCGCTGCGAATATTCCGAACCCATTCCGGAAGCTTTTCTGCGCTAACTGCGCTAGTAAAAACCAAGAAAAAAACAATAAATATCAATTTCAACATTTTTCTTTTAAAGAAATCATTGTCGTGATAATAATATTGATATTAAAATAATCAAGAATATTTTTAACAGTTGGGGTTTCCCTACCAATAGTTGACTTTATCATACTACTTTTTTGTTGTTTTTCTCGTCCACTCCATTGTTCTCCAGTATTCTCAAATGTTTTACGGGAATTATATTGTTTGTATATTTACTATAGCCGCAGTATTTATCAATATCTGCAAATATCATATCTTTTTCTGACCAGAGGTTAATAGATATATATAACATGTCTATGGATTTACTATAGGCTTTGGATTTTCTTTTTAGTCTTGCTAGTCTATCTCGCATAGAGGAGTTATAGGATTCTACTAGACAGGTTTCAGCTTTGGATAGGGTATGTGTTTTTGTATATTGTCTTTATATAATTCATATACTTTATTATAGGCATGGTGTCCATCAGTACAGAAATTATCTATGGTTATATTTAATTTTTTATTGTTTATTACATAGTCTGATGAATGATTAGATAATATTTCATATATTAGTTTCATGGCATTGGATATTTGTTCATTTCCTACCTTAAATGCAATAACCTTATTTCCCTTTGGGTAAACTGCGGAGCACCGACAGGCTAGCTATTGCAAGCAAGCTCGCATAACTTGCTCCTTGTTTTCTGATCCTATCAACAGCAAGCCATATTCGTTTGTCAAGGTAGGGTCTTTTTGTTGTTGAATTTTTTAGTTTTTTTTATATAGGTGAATAGTTCATCCATTTCTACTATAGGTATATTTTTTGGTTTACTATTATCATTGGGGAGATATTCTTCTTTTTCTTTTCTTCTTTGTTTTTCTTCTTCTAGTATTCTGTTACTGTTTGACAACCAGTCATTTACGACATGAAATGGTATTTTTTTACTAAAAGATACGCTCAAAGCTTTTTGTATTCCTCTCATACTTGTGCCGTTTAAAAAAAGAGTTATAGTGAGTTTTCTTAAAATTATATCATATCTTATTCTTTTATCTCCGATGGAAAAAGACTTTTTACAATCTCTACATATATATCTTTGGTTTCTGTTTTCTTGAA
>JAISRA010000112.1 GCA_031273885.1 Endomicrobium sp. | reverse complement strand
CAAAATTTCCTGAAAACGTAAGAGCTGAAGTGGAAAACGCCTGTAAAATTACCTCTAAAAATACAGGTCTTGAGTTAAACTTGGCTTTAAATTACGGTGCAAGGCAAGAACTTATACATGCTTTTGAGAAGATGTTAAAGCAAGGTATAAAAAAACCTACGGAAAAAATTGTGTCATCTTTTTTATATACTGCTGGACAACCCGATCCTGATTTGCTTATTCGTACTTCAGGAGAGCTTAGAGTATCAAATTTTCTTCTCTGGCAGATTGCGTATTCTGAAATTTATGTAACAGATAAACTATGGCCTGATTTCACACGGCATGACTTAGAAGATGCAATAGCGGAATTTCAAAAAAGAGAAAGACGTTTTGGTGGAATTTGATTTGATAGGGTCGTTAGCTAAAAGAAAAATTGATATTAACTGTAGTCAGATAAGACATAATATTATTAGAATGAATGGAGAAAGTGTATGTTAGCAACTAGAATATTAACGGCAACTGTAGGGATGCCCCTTATTTTTGTAAGTATATATTATGGCAATATTCCATTTCACATAATGATGATTGTTGTATCATTCGTCTCTGTTCAAGAATATTTGGCTATTTCAAAAAAATATAATCCTCATGTTTTAATTTCACTTATAATGTCGGCGGCGTTTTTTTTATTTTTATGTTTTTTTAAAAATTTTTCGGTTGATAAAATTGCATTATCAGCGATTGTAATGATGGCTGTCTTTTTTGGAATAGAAGTTTTTGGTAAAAATACTGACTTAAGTGTCGGGAGAATATCCACATCTTTTTTAGGATCTTTTTTTATTCCGCTCTCTTTAGTTCACATGGTTTATATTCGTAATTTAAGCTGTGGCAGGGAGTTGATGTTTTTTATTTTCATAGTTGTTTGGGTTTTAGACACTGCAGCTTATGCTTTTGGAAAAGTGCTTGGTAAGCATAAACTTGCGAAAAATGTGAGTCCCAAGAAGACAGTAGAAGGTGCCGCAGCGGGAGTTATTTTCGGAGTTTTAACTGCGGTTATCTGCAGATATATATTTATGGAGAGTATTTTTACTTTGCGTGAAGCTTTAATATTTGGGCTTGTAATTTCTATTACAGGGCAATTTTCTGATCTCGCAGAATCTCTTATAAAAAGAGATGGTAATATTAAAGATTCAGGGAAAATAATACCCGGACATGGTGGAGTTTTTGATAGATTTGATTCTTACATATTTGCTACTCCCGTGATGTATTACGCTTTAAAGATTTTAAAATGAAAAAAATAATAATTTTAGGTTCTTCAGGTTCAGTAGGGATGCAGATTCTTGATGTAGTTTCTAGAATGAAAGACTATGTTTGCGTGAAAGGACTTGCTGTTGGTTCCAATATAAATGTTTTAAAATCTCAAATCAAAAAGTTTAACCCTACTGCGGTATCAGTTAATGATCCCGTGGCGGCCCGGATTTTAAAAGAATGGTGTGTTTCAAATGATATGCAAACTAACGTTTATAGTGGAGCAGCAGGGCTTGAAAAGCTTGCGACGACGCGTGATGTTGATATGGTTTTTGCTTCGATTGTCGGTTCCGTTGGTGTAAAATCTATAATTGCTGCAATAAAGGCGAGAAAAAATGTAGCTATTGCAAATAAAGAGTCACTTGTTATGGCAGGGAATTATATAATGAATCTTACAGCAAAAAAAGGCGTTTCTGTATTTCCTATTGATAGTGAGCATTCAGCTATATTTCAGTGTTGTGTTGGAGCAAAAAAATCACATATAAAAAAAATAATACTTACAGCTTCAGGCGGGCCGTTCTACAGGTACAACAAAGATTTTTCTAAAATAAGTGTTGAGCAAGCTTTAAATCATCCAACGTGGAAAATGGGAAAGAAAATAACAATAGATAGTGCTACTCTTATGAATAAGGGACTTGAGGCTATTGAAGCCTCTGTTCTTTTTGGCATACCTATAGATAATATTGAAATTATTATACACCCACAGTCCATAGTGCATTCAATGGTAGAATATGCTGATGGTTCGGTTATAGCACAGCTTTCAAATCCCGATATGTGCCTTCCTATACAGTATGCGCTAACTTATCCTGAAAGAGTGCCATCTAATGTTAAACCGTTAAATTTTTTTGAAATCGGGAAATTAGAGTTTTATAAACCTGATTTTGATAAATTTCGTTGTTTAGGTCTTGCATATTATGCAGCAAAAAAAGGATATACTGTTCCTGCCGTAATGAATGCTGCAAATGAAGTCTCAGTTGCTGCTTTTTTAAATAAAGAAATAAAGTTTACGGATATTGGGAAAATCGTTGAAAAAACAATTAAATTTCATAAAATTTCTAAGCGTATGTCATTGGATACTTTTTTGAAGGCTGATTTGTGGGCAAAACAATATGCAAAAAAATTAATTGAAAAAGGAATATAAATGGCTGTAATTCTTCAGGTGGTTGGTGTCATAGTTGGCCTCGGTTTTTTGGTTTTTATACATGAATTGGGACATTTTTTTGCGGCAAAAATGTGCAAAGTTAGGATATTGACTTTTGCTTTTGGCTTTGGACCTGACTTAATAAAATATACTTATAGAGGTACAAAATACTGCATAAAATCTATTTTTTTTGGTGGATTTATTTCAATGGCAGGAGAAAGTCCTGCTAAAACTACAGGTGCAAGCGGAGAGTATTTATCGTTAAAATGGTATAAAAAAGTATGGATATCACTTGCAGGCCCGTTGTTAAATTATATTTTAGCAGTTTTCATTTTTGCTTTTGTTTTTAATATATGGGGTACAAATCAAATCTCTGATGGATTTTTGATAGGATCCGTTACTGAAAATTATTATATGCCGTATGCAAGTCTTATGCTGGGAGATGGAGATAAAGTAAAATCAATGGAAGATGGTGTGAAATTAAGTACATGGAACAATTTATCCTCAAATATAAAAAATAAGGTATATAAACAAGCAGTTTTTGCAGTGAAGAGAGGAAGTTTTTCTTTTGATTTAAATATGGCTATTGTAAAAAATCCTGTAATGAGTATTGGTACGATTTGTGTAAGTCCTTTAATACTAAAGATGAAGCCTGGATTTTTTAAATCTATTTATTTTGGAGTACAGACTTCTATAACCCAGACAGCTATGACTGTAGTATATCTTGTGAATAAAATTATTTCATTTGAAAAACCTGATATTTCAGGTCCGATCGGTATTATGCAAGTTATGGCAAATGCCACAAAATCGGGAATATATGATTATTTGAGATTACTTGCAATTATATCAATTGCTTTAGGATTATTCAATCTTTTTCCAATTCCTATGGTTGATGGTGGTATGATGGTGTTGTTTTTTATTGAAGGAATAATCAAAAGACGGATAAGCGCTAAAGTTGTTCAAGTTTACAATACAATAGGATTAGTTTTTATATTTGGTATTTTTCTTTTTGCAACATATAGCGATTTATTGCGCTTAGGAGTAAGTAAGTTACTTAAAAAATAGATATGCCCATTGCAATGCCATTGCAGATTGCAGAGTTATTTATTTAATTAAAATTAAAATCTGTACTGAGGTATAGGAATATATTAAAAAATAGATTTACTTATAATTTGAATTTTGATTTAATTAATCATGAGTTTTTATAAAAGATTGCAGACGAAAAAAGTAAATGTAGGGAATGTTGTGATAGGTGGAGGGGCACCTGTTGCAATTCAATCTATGACGAATACAAATTCAAGAGATTGGAAAGCTACCGTAAAACAAATAAAACAGCTTGAAGAAGCAGGTTGTGAGATTGTGCGCGTATCTCTGCCTGATATAGAGTCTGCTCGCAATGTAAGCAAAATAAAAAAAAATATAAAAGTACCGTTAGTGGCAGATATTCATTTTGATTACAGAATAGCTTTTGAAGCGATAAAACAGGGCATAGATAAGTTAAGAATCAACCCTGGGAACATTGGTTCAAAAGATAGAGTTGAAAGTTTGGTAAAAGAAGCTAAAAAAGCTTATATTCCTATACGAATCGGAGTAAATGCCGGTTCTTTAAAGAAAGTTCATAATTTTTCAGATAATCTGTCACGGGCCAAGGCAATGGTCAAAGCAGCAATGGAACATGTAAAAATTTTAGAAAAATGTAATTTTGAAGACGTAGTTGTTTCTTTGAAAGCTTCAAATATAGATATAACAGTTCAGGCATATAAAATATTTGCTTCAAAAAGAAATTACCCGTTGCATTTAGGAATAACGGAGGCAGGCTCAGTGTTTAGCGGGACAATAAAATCTGCAGCTGGGTTAGGGGTAATGTTGTTCGATGGTATCGGCGATACCTTGAGAGTTTCACTTACTGCTGATCCTATTGAAGAGGTCAGAGCGGCTTATTCTCTTTTACAGTCTATGGGACTGCGCAGTTCAGGGCTGGAGATAGTGTCTTGCCCTACTTGTTCCAGATGTCAGGTTGATTTGATAAAAATAGTTTCAGAGGTAGAAAAGAAAGTTTTTTCCATGAGTAGCTTAAAAAGAAATTCTAAATCTATAAAAATAGCTATTATGGGTTGTATGGTGAATGGTCCAGGAGAAGATAAAGATGCAGATTTTGGTATAGCAGGTGGAAAAAATGTCGGAATATTGTTTAAAAACAGCAAAATTATAGGAAAAATCAAACCTGACAAATGGGTTCAAAAGATTGTTTCTATGATAAAAAGTTATCAGGATTTACGGGAGTAAAAAAAATGTCGGAAATTTATTTGACAAGAGATGGCAGAGAGAAACTTATTAAAGAACTAGAAGAACTTCAAAAAAGAAAACCGCTAATTCAAGATGAAATCGCAAGAGCGCGTGAACACGGCGATTTAAGAGAGAATGCGGAATATCACGCTGCAAAAGAGACTCTTAGTAGTCTTATGCGCAGAATTATGGAACTTGATTTAAAAATATCACGCGCAAAACTTATTGAGGAACAAAATATTGATCCGAACAAAATATTTATCGGAGTTACTATGACAATACAAGATGAGAGTGGCGAGGTCTATGAATATACAATTGTAGTTTTAGAAGAAGCCGATCCTGCGGCAAGCAGGATTTCAGTACAGTATCCTCTTGTGCAAGGATTGTTAGGTCGTAAGGCAGGTGAAACAGTTGAAGTTGAGTTGCCCGCAGGTAAGAAGAAGTTTAAAATATTGAAGATTTTCAGATAATTACAGTAGTAATACAGTGAAGAGTTGGGGAACATATGTTTTTTTCCAGATTATTAATTCCTACTTTGAGAGAAGTACCTTCTGAAGCCGATATAATCTCTGCAAAACTTATGATAAGATCAGGAATGATACATAAGATTGCATCTGGTTTTTATGAATTTTTACCGTTAGGCCTTAAAGCTTTAAGAAAAGTTGAAAATATAATAAGGCAAGAGATGAACGTTGTTGGCGGTCAGGAAATAACACTTCCATTGATTTTCCCTAAAGATTTGTGGGACAAAACAGGTAGATGGATTGTTTACGGTAAAGAACTTTTTAAGCTTAGAGATAGAAAAGATGCTGAATTTTGTCTTGCTCCTACGGCGGAAGAAGCTGTAACGGATTTGGCAAGAAAAAGTATCAAGTCATACAAACAACTTCCTATTATGTTATATCAGTTTGGTACTAAATTTAGAGATGAAATACGCCCGCGTTTTGGTGTAATTCGCTCAAGAGAATTTTTAATGAAAGATGCTTATTCGTTTCATACAGATGAAATTGATTTGGAAAAGTATTATAAGACTATGTTTGATGCCTATGTAAACATCTGCCAAAAGTGTGGTTTTA
>JAISRA010000053.1 GCA_031273885.1 Endomicrobium sp. | reverse complement strand
TTTTTATCTTAAAATTGTAACTGACAAAAATGGTATTTACAGCAAGAACGCTGTTTTTATGTTGAACCGTTGATATGCACTGAATGTGCTCTTGAACTACTTTCTGTTTTTAACTTGCCAATCCTCTTCAGCTTTTGTCATTTATATTGCCGGATTCTTTGCAATAATTAGTCTCTAAAGAAAAATATCAAAATATCGTTTAGGTATTCTTTGTTAGTATTAAAATATAAAAATCTTATACTTTTATCAGAGATTATTGTATTTTTATAATTTTTATTATATAATACCTACTATGAAAACACAAAAATTGTGGAATATATGCACGGATATATTTGCAGGGGCAACTATTTTTACTAATGATAATCTCTCAAGAGATTATGTAGATGGTGGGTATAGGGTTATCAGATTAGCAGATATTCAGAACAATGAAATTTGTTTTAAAGATTGTCTCTTCTATAACACACAAGACTATAAAAAGAACAGATACCTTTTGCAAGAAAATGATATTTTATTATCTTCTCGAGGGACTATATTTAAAGTTGCAATTTTTTATAAGGAAGATGCATACAAAACAATACCGTCTGGATTTTTAACCTGTATTAGACTAAACCCAGAACTGAATATATCAGTTAATTATGTTGCCGCTTATTTAAGACATAAAGGAAATAGTATAATACAAGGTGTAAATAATACAAAAAAAATAAGCGATAAAAAACCAAAAATTCAATTGAAACTTTCTGATATTTATAACATAGAAATCCCAATCGTTTCGACTAAAATTCAAAAAGATGTTGATAGATTATCTTTGGAAGCTACAAACCTATTAAAAAAGAGTTTGCAAAAGACAAAAGAGATAGCAGATATGATAAAAGGATAGTAAGGTGAAAATTGCGGAGTTTAAGGCTAAATTTAAAAGTATTAAAAGCGCAGGTTTTGTTCGCACAAAACGATCTGGTTCAACAGGAATAGGTTACACATTAGAAAGTCTTTTGGGAGTTACTGAAAACAACAATCCTAAACCAGATATTGAAGGAGCAGAATTAAAAGCACACAGAACTAATGTTAATAGTTTGATTACATTATTTACATTTAACAATAAAGTTTGGAAAATGCCTCCATTAGACGCTGTAAAAAAGTATGGGAGCGTTGATAAAAATGGGCGACAAGGATTATATTATACGATGTCTTTGAAACCAAATAGTGCTGGGCTTTTTCTTGATGTTGAGAAAACTGAAATTTCAGTAAAACACATTTCTGGAGATATTGTTGCAGTTTGGAATCTTCAAATACTCTCAGATAGATTTATGCAGAAAATACCGGCATTGATTTTTGTTTCTACATTCACGGAAGAAAGGGATGGCATAGAATATTTTCATTATTATAGAGCGCAATTAATGAAAGGGACTTCACCTGAGATATTATTAGACCAATTTCGCGCAGAAAATATATTAGTTGATTTACGCTTACACGATAAAGGGACAATGGTGCGAAATCATGGGACAGGATTTAGAACATATGAAGATAAATTACCATTACTCTTTAATAATATAAAGGATTTATAATGTACAAAGTTATTAGAAATACAAAGTATGATTATGTAGGACAATCGTATAGTTCATCTTACCCTAATCTCCATAAATATCCGGCTACAATGTTACCACAAATAGGTATAGGTATACTGAAAGAATTAAATATATCTGCTGGGAGTATGCTTGATCCATATTGTGGTTCAGGTTCATCTTTTTCAAGCGGATTGGAATGTGGCATAAAAAAAATGTATGGCTGTGATATAAATCCTCTTGCTGTATTGCTTTCAAAAGTCAAATTTACAAAAATTTCTATTGAAAAACTTTTGGAAGCCCGTAAAATATTTAGAGATAATTTATATGATTTCATAAAAAATGAGCAAAATATTGAAAGCTTACCACGACCACAAATAACTAATATTGATTTTTGGTTTTCAAGAGAAGTTGCTGATAATCTTACTGTAATAAAATATTTTATAGATAAGATTAAAGATAACGACATTCGGAATTTTTTTCTACTGCCATTTTCAGAAACTGTTAGAGAGTGTTCTTACACACGCAATAATGAATTTAAATTATTTCGTATGAAATCCGAAGAACTATTAAACTTTAATCCGGATGTATTGGGTGTATATTTCAAAAAATTTAACAATACATTTACTTATTATAAATATTTTTACTTACCCAAATTAGAAGACGATATTCTTGTGGAAGTTAAATATTCTAAATTTGATTTACACGACAGAAATTTTGATGTTGTATTAACAAGTCCACCTTATGGTGATAGTCGCACAACTGTTGCTTATGGGCAGTTTTCTGCTCTTTCCAATGAATGGTTAGGAATAGATTATGCTCGTAAAATAGATGGTATGTTGCTGGGTGGACAAAAATTAAAAGAAAACATTAAAAATGGAGTTATTGCTGATTCCATATATCAAATTGGTAGTGTTGATACAAAAAGAGCCTTAGAAGTTTCAGCTTTCTATAATGATTTAGGAAGTTCTATAAAGAAAGTGGCTGGGAGCATACGCAAAGGCGGTAAAGCAATCTATGTGGTTGGGAACAGAACTGTTAAAAATGTTCAATTGCCAACAGATCAATTTATTGCAGAAAAATTTGAAGAAAATGGATTTAAGCATTTAATCACATACGAGCGTGCATTAAGTAATAAATCTATGCCAAGAAAAAATTCCCCTACTAATGAAAAAGGTAAAACAGTTAATACTATGTTATCTGAGTATATCATTGTTTGTGAAAAGATATCAATGCTTAAAAATTAAAATATACAAGAATAAGGATTTTTTAATGA
>JAISRA010000032.1 GCA_031273885.1 Endomicrobium sp. | reverse complement strand
TTTATATGATATTTTTCAGCTTCCTTCACTGCCTTTGCACTTAAATGCATACCTACTATAGTTCCCACTCCTGCAGATGCAAGTTTTTCAAGAGATTCAATAGGTCCTTCCGTACCGCCCGTCATATCCACAAAAACCTTCCCGCATCTAGAATAATCACTTCCATTTAAAATAAACGGCGGCTGTCCTATTTCTGACGAATGCCGATACTCCGGATATTTATTTAAAAGGTCAATTATTTCTTTCAAATATACAGGTTTTAAGGAATCAATTGCCGATTGTAAAAACGTTGCCACATGATTATCGGCGACACTATGAGCCGTCATAAGAGGCACATTCAAAAGTTTTGCTGTATCAAAAATTCTTTCATTATTCTGCGGAAAAATATTTCTTTGAATCTCTTTTATTCTCCCTGCAATAAGCTTTTCCGTAATATTTACAGGAACGCCCTGTTTGTTTAAAATATCTGTCTGCATTCCTACAACAGAATGAAATGTAGAATATGCATAGCCTTCAGGATGATGAGCTATAACCAAATCTATTCCTGCTCCCGAATTCATAAGCTGCCTTGCAAGCAAAATTTCCGCCGCTTCTATATCTATGCCGACCATTACAGTCTTAACTTCTAAATTTTTATCGCCAAAAAGTATTCTTGAATCGTAGTAGGGGTTTGTAAGACTTTCTATATCAAAATTCTCTTTATTTTTATCTGAAAGGTTGTCATATTCTGCTTTGCGCTTAGCCAAATCCAATTCTACAAGATCCGAGCCTCTCGGATCCACTTTAATTCCTTCTTCTATAAACAATTTTTGAATTGCCTGTAATTTCATCGTACCGCCTTATATTCCCAAAAATAAAAAGGAGTCATCTTTAGCAACGTGGCCAAATACAACTTCCTTTTATTTTCAGATTACTTTGACCATCTGTTATCTTTAAGCATTTTTCGACGGATTTTTCTTTTAGTTTCTGCAAGTTTTTCTTTTTTCAAAACACTTGGGGCTTTGTAGAATTCACGTTTTTTCATTTCTTGCATTATTCCGTTTCTTTCGCATTCTCTTTTGAATCGCCTAATGGTTTCTTCAATAGATTCTCCTTCGCGTACTCTAATACTTACCATTTCTTTAAAAACACCACCTTTCTTAAAAAAGATTAATTTCTACCAAGTTATATTTTCCATGTCATATAAAAAAATACGGTTTTCATCCGGGCGGCCAAGCAAAAACCCGTCCGCCAAGAAGATGATAGTGTATATGAAAAACTGTTTGTCCTCCATCTAAACCGCAATTATTTATTAAACGGAAACCTTTTTTCATTTCGGGAAAACGCTTTGCTATTTTTGAGGCAACGATTTGAATATGCCCCAATACCGCTTCATCTTCTTCCAAAATTGTTTCCAAACTATTTATATGCTTTTTGGGGATAATAATTATATGAACAGGCGCCTGGGGATTTATATCTTTAAAAGCAAAAACTTTTTCATCTTCATAAACTTTATGTGATGAAATTTCTCCGTCAGCGATTTTACAGAAGGAACAGTTATCTGACATGAAAAGTCCAATTAAGCAAACTGTCAATCTGCTTCAAAGACGGTTTGGATTCTTGCGCCCTCACTCTTCCTGATAATGGATAGCCTTCAAACTTTGTGCTTTCTAATACTCGCAAAATACACATATCCATCTATACTCCGTTGCAGCGTTTTGTTTTTCTGCCGTAACTAACTTGTTTTCCATTAATCCGTATTTAATATTGTAGCACATTTAAGTTGACTCTACAATTCCGAGTTAAAGTTTCTACGCTTAAAGACATGAAGATTTTACGGCAATAGAAGCTTACAAACAACTTATAAATATTGGTGTATATTATATCAGATTTTAAGAGCTAACGCAAATTTCAATGGAAATTTCAATCGCTCCCGCTGATATGAACAAATTTACACGGGTTTTGCAGCGGGACATATAAAAATTACTTTTCCAAAATGATGACGGATATTTCGCTTGTGTTGAATAATCTCATCGGCGGGCCATAGAAACGCGTTCCGGAATTGATATAAAGTGCAGATCCTTTATTATTGTACAAACCGTAATTATATTTCATTAAACGCCTTATTATTTCTATCGGCGGGATTTGCCCGGCATGCGTGTGCCCTGAAAGTTGTATTACACTAACGCTATTATTTGAAGATAAGTCAAAAGATTCCGGATGATGACTTAAGAAAATTACAGGATACTTTTTATCTATATTTGCCAAAACTTCCGAAATGCATTTAGAATTTTTATATTCCATGTCATTTATGCCGGCTATATTAATAAGATTATCAATTACAACACTTTCATTTTGAAGAACTTTAAAACCTAATTTTTTAAACATTGCAAGATATAAGTTTACATTTGCATAGTATTCGTGATTCCCGGTTACAGCAAAAATCCCGTATTTTGCTTTTAATTTTTCAAAACCATAATCGATATATTTGTTATTTGTATAAATATCCACATCTATTACATCGCCGGTGATAACTATCATATCAGGGTTAAGAGCCATAGTTTTGTCAAAGATTTTATTTATTGTTTTGGGCGTAGTCAACGCATTTATATGTATATCTGACAATTGTACTATCTTTAAAGACTCAACAGGAAGCTGCGGTGCTTTTATTTTTACTTCTTTTACTTTTAATATAAAGGCAACATTTATTAAAGCCCAGATTAACGTTACAATGCTTAAAATTACAGTGATTAATGTTGAATAATATTTAAATTTTTTAATCTTAACCAATAAATTAGCAAAATTTAACAAATCGTTTATTATTAAAAAAGAAAACATTATTCCCCAAATACCCATACAAATAAATCCTAAACGACCAATTACAGGCATTAACGGATAGCTATGTCGAACGTAAATAAATGAAACGCAGCTTATAATTCCAAAACTGACAAACATTATACATGAGTACAGGCTGTATGGACGACGAATGTTTAACCCTGAGTTTATGCGCCACACAATATAGAGATACCCTAAAAAATATACGGTCAACCCTGTTAAAATGATTGAACATTTCATAACATAGTTATAAGCCTCTGTAGAAATAATTGCAATCCCGGATAAAATAAGCATTAGACCTTCCTTAAACGCTTTACAAGATCTGTGCGCGCTTTTAAAAGAAATTCGACCGATGCTTCGGATAAATAATCAGGATACGTCCAAGGAAGTTTAATAAAACTGTTTTTCTTATATATAGTCGTAACTTCGCCATATATGCCATCTGAAAGGTAAATTCTGTGGCTGTAATCTTTTGTTGTGGCAAGAATTACATTGGCAGGAGTAATATATCCCGGATCGATGTTTATACATCTTTTACCGTTTACGGTAAAATTATCCTCAATGGAATTTGTAAAAACTTTTATTTGGGCAAGATCTGCAGCAGAAATTAACTTTTCAAAAGAAATCCAGAAACGTTTCAAATTATCACCCATTTGAGAACTATAGTAATTAGAAAAATCAAAAAACACAACATCGCTTATTAAATCTATTTTCCCCAGTTTTTCTTGCAGTACTGTAAAAGATTTCCGGCTTGTGTCTTCATTTGAAGTAATTATTCCGCAAAATAATTTTACTTTTTTAGGCCTGCTAACCGCTCCCATAATGTTGCCTTTTAACGTTATTTTTTACTAAGTTTACTATAAAATACTAATTTTGTAAAATGACACAAACACCGTTTATTTCTGTATCCAGCACTAGGATATAAATAAATTAAAATAAACATAAATGAGGATTAAACAAATAAGGATATACGTAAACAATATGATAAAACAATGGATTTTAATCGCTACACTTTCATTAGTTTTTGCAGTTAACGGTTTTTGTTCCAGAGAGTTGACTGAAAAAATTGACTATTTTGTCGAGTTTAAAGAGAAATCACCTGAAATGGCGGCCGTTTTGCACGTTAATTTTATAAATTTTATGCCAGAATCTAAAACAGCGGAAGATATAGTAAAACAACAGCTTAAAATTTATGGTAATAGACTTAAATCCCCCGCTAAAAACATCATTGGTTCTGGTTGGTATATAAATGAAGCAGATCCTGCAAACCCTGTAAAAATCAAGTTTCAGAAAGATTTGGGAGCTTACGTATGGATTGGCAGAATAAAGAATATAGTTACATTCCCAAGCTATATAAACTTTCTAAAGAAAGCAAGAAACAGAAAAAATTTACAGCTCAAACAGAAAAAACAAACACAAGAACAAATTCTAGAAGATTAAACTATTCTTTCTAAATTTTCAATGTCTTTCAATATTACCGTCACATATGGCGGAACACTTTGTTTATCAAAATCCTTCCCTGACATAACGTATAATTTTGTATACCCTAATCCGTGCAATTTCTCCGCTAAATCGAACCCGTTAAAGAGGTTATTGAGTTTGTAGTCTGTAATAATTTTAGTATCCTTCAAATATTTAGACAAATTATTCAAAAAATCATCCGGATTAGTATATGTATCAGTAATTAATCCGCGTTCTCCCATAACAAACTTTAAAG
>JAISRA010000141.1 GCA_031273885.1 Endomicrobium sp. | reverse complement strand
CTATAGAAATAGAGGAGAAACCGTATCGCGTAAAACCTATGAACTGCCCGATGCATTTGATGGTATATAAAACAAGACTTCATTCCTACAGAGAGCTTCCTATAAGATATGCTGAGCTTGGTACTGTTTATAGATTTGAAAAATCTGGCGTTTTACACGGTCTTTTAAGAGTTAGAGGTTTTACTCAAGATGACGGTCATGTTATTGTTTCTCCGGAACAACTTGAAGAGGAAATTCTTAAAATTTTCAATATGGCTGTTAATTGTCTTAAAGCATTTGGGTTTAACAACTATAAAATTTATCTTGCGACCCGACCTGAGAAAAAATACGTTGGTACAATAGAAAATTGGGAGAAAGCTCAATGCTCAATTGAGAACGCTTTGAAGAAAACTGGCTATAAGTATGAAGTTGACGAAGGTGGTGGTGCTTTTTACGGACCAAAAATAGATATAAAAATAAAAGATGCTATAGGAAGATTGTGGCAGTGTTCGACAATACAATTTGATTTTAATCTCCCTGAAAGATTTGATATTAATTATGTCGATTCATCAGGTAAAAAAACAAGACCTTATATGATTCACAGAGCATTGCTGGGGTCTTTGGAAAGATTTATAGGCGTGCTTTTAGAGCATTACGCGGGAGCATTGCCTCTTTGGCTTTCTCCTGTGCAGGTTGTGATAGCAAATATAAATGAAGGACAGTATGAATACTGTAAAGAATTGCAGCACAATCTTAAGAAACATGACATAAGAGTCATATTCGATGACAGGAATGAAAAAATTGGACGCAAAATAAGAGAAAATGCAATGCGGAAAGTTCCGTATATAGCTATTGTAGGCAATAAAGAAAAGAATGCTGGTTTGGTTGCCGTAAGAGCGAGAGAAAGTAAAGATTTAGGTATTATGACTGCTGAGAATTTTATTTCTCTTATAAAAGATAAAAGTGTTTTCGTCGTTGATGGATTGTAAATCTTTTTATAAAGGGAGGGAGTTAAATTGAAACATGTCGATGAAGCGAAAATAAATGCTTTGCTTGAAATCAAAACAACTGAAAAAGAAGTTGTTGATATATTAGAAAAAACAAAACAGCTCAAAAGACTTAGTCTCGAAGAATCGGCTAAACTTTTATCTGTAGAAGAACCTGATCTTTTACAAAAAATTTATGCTGTAGCTTCCTATGTAAAAAATACAATATATGGGAAACGTGTTGTATTGTTTGTTCCGTTATATATAAGCAATTTTTGTGCAAACAGTTGCGTATATTGTGGGTTTGCTTCAAGTGATAAACTTACTGTAAGAAAAAAACTTACGTTTGATGAAATAAAAGAACAAACGAGAGTTCTTCTTAAAAGAGGACACAAACGCATTCTTATGGTTGCTGGAGATATGGGGCAATCAAAAGAAAATATAGATTACTATGTTGGCGCAGTTAAAGCAATTTATAGTGCTGATTATAAAGGTAATAAGGTAAGAAGAGTTAATGTAAATGTTGCACCTATGAGCGTCGAGAATTTTAAGAAATTAAAAGAGGCCGGCATAGGTACTTATCAAATATTTCAGGAAACTTATCATGAGACAACTTACAGAAATCTCCATGTAGCGGGTGCAAAAATCGATCCGGATAATCGATTAGATGCAATAGATAATGCATTTAGAGCCGGCATAGATGATATAGGGATAGGACCGCTGTTAGAACTATACAAATCTAATTTTGAAATTCTTGCAATGCTTATGCATATAGAGTATTTGGAAAAAACTTACGGTTTAGGACCTCATACTATTTCAGTTCCGCGTATTGAGCCTGCTCCGGGATCAGATTACGCCTCAAAACCTGAATACCCTATTACAGATGAAGAATTTAAAAAAATAGTGTCTATTTTAAGGCTTTCTGTTCCTTATACTGGAATTATAATGTCAACAAGAGAAACGGCAGAACTGAGAGATATTCTTGTTAATTTAGGCGTTTCTCAGATAAGCGCAGAATCAAAAGTTACTCCAGGGGGATATGAAGAAAATTCTGTACATAACGATAAATTAGAAAGACAATTCAGTGTGAATGATCAAAGATCGCTTAACGAAATAGTAAAATCTTTACTTTTGCAAGGCTTTATTCCAAGTTTTTGCGCCGCATGTTACAGAAAAAACAGGACGGGAGAAAATTTTATGGATTTAGCAAAACCCGGAGAAATAAAGCGTATATGTGATATAAATGCTTTAGTTACATTAAAAGAGTTTCTTGAGGATTTTGCAATTCCTGAAGTAAAAGAATTGGGTTATAAGCTTATTGAAGAGCATAAAGCGACTTTGGATAATACAAGTACTAATATATTGGAAAAGTTTTTTAGCGATATAGATAACGGTGTCCGCGACGAGTATGTGTAGAAGTAGAATTAATATATTTCTTTTGCTTTTATATGTATCGATGTGCGTCGCCCCCACCCTTCCTCTCCTCCGTCGCGCGTCTGGTTAAAATTTTAAATTATATTAAGTGCTTACTCTGCGTTGTATTGCAGATTGTGGTTTACTTCGTGTTGTTCATTTTTAAATATGTTTCTTATTTTCATTATTTATTGACAAAAATTATTTTTATTTTATATAATAAGCGGTCGTAGGGATACAGTGCTAAAATAAAAGTAGTTGTAAAAAATAACAAAATAAGGAGGTAGTAAAATGATTAGACCGTTAGGTGAGAAGGTTTTGGTTAAGCCCACAGAGGCTAAAGAAGTAAAAAAAGGCGGTATTATTATTCCTGATACCGCGAAAGAAAAACCGCAGGAAGGTGAGGTTATTGCAGTAGGAACAGGTAAGAAGAACGATGATGGTAAAATACTAGCTTTGGATGTCAAAGTAGTAGATAAAGTGCTTTTTGGAAAATATTCCGGAACTGAAGTGAAAATTGACGATAAGGAATATCTTATAATGTCACAAGACGATATTTTGGGTATAGTTGAGTAAAAATATAAAAAGATAAAGGAGAAAATAATATGGCAAAACAGTTAATTTATAATGATGAAGCTCGTAAAGCTATGAAAAGTGGTGTTGATAAACTTGCGGATGCAGTAAAAATTACTCTCGGACCTAAAGGCAGATATGTTGTTTTGGATAAAAAATTTGGGTCCCCAACTGTTACAAATGACGGCGTAACCATTGCAAAAGAGATCGAGCTTGAAGATCCTTTTGAAAATATGGGTGCTCAGCTTGTAAAAGAAGTTGCTTCAAAAACTAACGATATAGCAGGCGACGGAACCACTACAGCCACAGTTTTAGCGCAATCTTTAATAAATGAAGGTCTTAAAAATATTACTGCCGGTGCAAATGCAAATCATATAAAGAGGGGCATTGATAAAGCGGTTATGGCGGTTATTGAAGAGATAAA